>NZ_JBDJKZ010000007.1:0-222190 GCF_039673115.1 Stenotrophomonas sp. TWI1183 | reverse complement strand
GGGCCGGCCACTCCCTCAGTGGGGGCCTGGGGGTTTGGGGGGCCAGGTTTTGCCCCGCCGGCGCCCCGGCAACCCCGTATCCCGTCCGCGCCTTACGCGTCGTTCAAGCGCTCGCCGGTCTCTGCATCGAAGAAATGCAGGCCCTGCGGGTGGATCGCCACGCGGATCGGCTCGCCGACCGACGGCAACGCCTGCGGCGCCACCCGCATCACCAATGGCTGGCCGCCGCTGGTCATGTTGACGAAGATTTCGTTACCGACCGGCTCGATGCCGTCGATCATCGCCTCGAACGCGGTCGCATCCCCGGCCGCCGCCGGCTGCAGATGCTCCGGGCGCACGCCCACGGCGATCGCCTTGCCGACCCATGCCTGATCGATCCGGGCCTGGCCCAGCGGTGCGGTCAGTGCGGTGTCCTGCACGGCGTAGCCACTGTCGGTGCACTGCAGGGTGCCGCGCAGCACGTTCATCGCCGGGCTGCCGAGGAAGCCGGCCACGAACAGATTGGCCGGACGGTCGTACAGCGCCATCGGGGTGTCGATCTGCTGGATCACGCCATCCTTGAGCACCACGATCCGCTGGCCCAGGGTCATCGCCTCCACCTGATCGTGGGTCACGTAGATCATGGTGGTGCCGAGCTTGCGATGCAGCTGCGCGATTTCCGTGCGCACGCTGTGGCGCAGCTTGGCGTCCAGGTTGGACAGCGGCTCATCCAGCAGGAACACCGCCGGCTCGCGCACCAGCGCACGGCCCAGCGCGACGCGCTGGCGCTGGCCGCCGGACATCGCCTTGGGCAGCTTGTCGAGCATGTCGGTCAGGCCGAGCGTTTCGGCCGCTTCGCCCACCCGCTTGCTGATCGTGGCCTTGTCGTGCCCCCGCAGCTTCAGACCGAAGGCCAGGTTCTCGGCCACGGTCATGTGCGGGTACAGCGCATAGCTCTGGAACACCATAGCGATGTCGCGGTCCTTGGGCGCCACGTCGTTGACCACGCGGTCGCCGATCGTCAGCGTGCCGCCACTGATTTCTTCCAGGCCGGCGACCATGCGCAGCAGTGTGGACTTGCCACACCCCGACGGCCCCACCAGCACCATCAATTCACCATCGGCCACTTCGAAGGTCGCGCCCTGCACGGCCACCTGACCGTTGTCGTAGACCTTGCGAACGCCCTGCAACTGCACTTTTGCCATATCACCATTCCAGTCCGCCCGGTCTCCGGGCTGTTATGCGGAACTGCCTTCGGCCCTCCCGATGGCAGGTCGATGGCGTGGTGCCGCATGACGGCGACCACTGCAATCGAATACAGTCTGCGCATTCTGCCATGTAAACGTTTTCACGTGGCACTATCCGATAGTCGGCCGTGACCTGGATGCCGGGGAGGATGCGATATCCCCCACGACACCGGGTTGGCAGGCCATCATGCCGGGCGGAATCCCTGGGGCGTGCTGCACCTGCAACAAGCAGACAACGGACCCCGCCCGACCCCCGAGAACATAGACGAGAAGCGATTGACAACGATGTCACCCGGATCTGAAACTCGAGCGATGCACGACACCCTTTTCCTGTTTGGCGCCACAGGTGACCTGGCCCAGCGCTATCTGTTCCCCTCGCTGCTGCGATTGCTGGGCGACGGTCTGCTCCCCGAGGACTTCAAGGTCCGTGCGCTGGCGCTGTCGCCGCACGATACCGAAGCCTTCCGCGAGATCCTGCGCCCGCGCCTGCAGCAGGCCATGCCGATGGCCAGCCAGGACGACATCCACTCGCTGCTGCAGCGCATCGACTACCGCTCGGTGGATCTGCGCAATCCGGACTCGGTGGCCGAATCGGTCAGCGATCTGGTCGACCGCCACTGCGTGAGCTACCTGGCCATTCCGCCGGGCCTGTACATCTCCACCTGCGAAGGGCTGGCCAAGGGCGGCGCGTTGGCCGCTCCGCACCGTCTGATGCTGGAGAAGCCGATCGGCAGCGACAGTGCCAGCGCCGAGGAGATCATCTCCACCATCGGCCAGTGGATCGACGAAGACCGCGTGTTCCGCCTGGATCACTACCTGGGCAAGGCCGCGGTGCAGAACCTGATCGCGCTGCGCTTCGGCAACACGCTGCTCGAGGCGGTATGGAACCGCAACTACATCGAATCGGTGCACATCCTGGTCGCCGAGAGCGAGGGCGTGGACGGTCGCGATGCCTACTACGCCCGTTCCGGCGCGCTGCGCGACATGGTCCAGAGCCACATCCTGCAGTTGCTCTGCCTGGTCGCGATGGAGCCGCCGGCCTCGCTGGAAGCCGACCGCATCCGCGATGAAAAGGTCAAAGTGCTGCGCGCCCTGCGCCCGCTCACCGCCAAGCACGCCGCACGCGACAGCGTGCGCGGCCGCTACACCGCCGGCACCATCAACGGCCAGCCCGCGCAGGCCTACCAGCCGCCGGAAGGCAGCGATGTGGAAACCTTCGCCGGGGTCACCGCGCATATCGACAACTGGCGCTGGTCCGGCGTGCCGTTCCACCTGGTCACCGGCAAGCGCCTGGCCGAGCGCACCACCCGCGTGGTGGTCACGCTGAAGCCGGTCACCCACTGGCTGTTCGAGCGCCCGCACCGCCGCAACGCGACCCCGAACCGCATCACCTTCCAGCTGCAGCCGCAGGAAAACATCGAGCTGGGCCTGATGAGCTCGCTGGCCGGCCCGGAATGGGGCGCGCTGGAGCTGCATCCGCTGGAACTGGAACTGTCCGTGCCGACCGGCCTGCACCGTCGCATCGCCTACGAGCGCCTGTTCCTGGATGCGTTCAACGGCAACCATGCGCTGTTCGTGCGCGATGACGAAGTGCGCGCCGCCTGGGCCTGGATCGACAGCGTCAGCGACGCGTGGAAGGAAGCCAAGCTGCCGCTGCAGCCCTACCCGGCCGGCGAATGGGGTCCGCGGGAAGCCACCGGCTTCCTGCCCGCCGAGGCCGAGGCCGACGCTGTCCACGGTGATCAGGCATGACGGTGTTGTCCCAGCCGGTCCTCGTCGCGGATATCGGAGGAACCAACGCACGCTTCGCCCTGGCCGATACCTCGCTGGCCGCGCCGCTGCAGCAGGACAGCATCCGCGAATTCGCGGTCGCTGATTTCCCCTCGCTCGGCGAGGCGGCACGCCACTATCTGGAGCAGATCGGGGCGGAAGCCAAGCGCGGCGTGTTCGCCGTGGCCGGCCGCGTCGACGGTGACGAGGCGCGCATCACCAATCACCCGTGGGTGATCTCGCGCATGCGCACCGCGCACATGCTCGGCTTCGACGAGCTGCACCTGATCAACGACTTCGCCGCCCAGGCGATGGCGATTTCGCTGCTGCAGCCGCAGGACGTGATCCAGGTCGGCGGCGCGGCGTGGGTGCCGGGCAAACCCGGCCAGCCGCGCAACTACGCGGTGATCGGCCCGGGCACCGGGCTGGGCGTGGGCGGGCTGATCCTGCGCCACGGCCGCTGCTACCCGCTGGAAACCGAAGGGGGCCACGTCAGCTTCCCACCGGGCACGCCGGAGGAAATCCGCATCCTGGAAATCCTCTCCGAGCAGTTCGGCCGTGTCTCCAACGAGCGCCTGATCTGCGGCCCGGGCCTGGTCAACATCCATCGCGCCGTGTGCGAGATGGCCGATATCGATCCGGGCCAGCTGCAGCCAGTGGACGTCACCGCGCGTGCGCTGCATGGCGACCCGCAGGCGATGCGCACCGTGGATGTGTTCTGCGCGGTGTTCGGCGCGATCGCCGGCGACCTGGTGCTGATGCAGGGCGCCTGGGACGGCGTGTTCCTGACCGGCGGCCTGGTGCCGAAGATGCTCGATTCGCTGCAGCACTCCGGCTTCCGCCAGCGCTTTGAACACAAGGGCCGCTTCTCTTCGATCATGTCCAAGGTGCCGTCACTGGCGGTGATGCACCCCAGCCCCGGCCTGCTCGGCGCGGCCGCGTATGCGGCGGATGTGGAACGCGATCTGCCGGGAGGCACCGCATGAATACCCTGGATACGTCCGATCGTTTCACCCTGATCCGCCATGGCGATGCCGATTGCTGGATCGAAGCCGTCGCCGCCGAGATGGCGGCCGAGCTCAACCGCGACATCGCCGAATTCGGCCGGGCGCGCATGCTGCTCTCCGGCGGCACCACGCCGGCGCCGATCTACCAGGCGCTGGCCGAGCTGGACGTTCAGTGGGACCGGGTGGAAGTGAGCCTGGTCGATGAGCGCTGGCTCTCGCCGCAGGATCGCGACAGCAATGCATGGCTGGTGAAGGAGAGCTTCCTCACCCGTGCCGAAGGCGCGCATTTCGATCCGCTGGTGCGGGTCGGCAAGCCGCTGCCCGAGTGCGTCTACAGCGCCAACCTGCAGGCCCAGCACAGCCAGCGGCCCTGCCTGAGCGTGCTCGGCATGGGCAATGACGGCCACACCGCCTCGCTGTTCCCGGGTTCGAAGGATCTGACCCGCGCACTGGAAAGCACCCTGCCCTACGCGGCGCTGGATGCCACCGGCTGCCCCGGTGCGAACCAGTGGCCGCTGCGCATCACCCTCACGCCACACGGCCTGAAGCAGAGCCGCCAGCGCCTGTTGCTGCTGCGTGGCAAGCAGAAGCTGGAAGTGCTCAAGCACGCGCTGGAAAGCAACAATCCGCAGCTGTATCCCATCCTCAACGCGATCGATCTCGACGGCGCGAAACTGCGCGTCCACTGGTGTGACTGAGTTGCCCCGGTGTTGTTCCGTTCGCCTTCTCATAGCCGGTAGCCAATGAGCCTGCATCCCAAACTCCATGCCATCACCGAGCGCATCGTCCAGCGCAGCGTCGCGTCCCGCGCCGCCTACCTGGCCGGTGTCGACGCGGCGCTGCGCGACGGCCCGTTCCGTTCGCGCCTGAGCTGCGGCAACCTCGCCCACGGGTTCGCCGCGTGCGGCCCGACCGACAAGTCGCGCCTGCGCGGCGGCGTGACGCCCAACCTGGGCATCATCACCGCGTACAACGACATGCTCTCGGCGCACCAGCCGTTCGAGCACTACCCGGAGATCCTGCGCGAAACCGCGCGCGAACTCGGCGCGACCGCACAGGTTGCCGGCGGCGTGCCGGCGATGTGCGACGGCGTCACCCAGGGCCGCGGCGGCATGGAGCTGTCGCTGTTCTCGCGCGATGTGATCGCCCAGTCGACCGCGATCGGCCTGAGCCATGACATGTTCGATGCCAGCGTCTACCTCGGCGTCTGCGACAAGATCGTGCCGGGCCTGCTGATCGGTGCGCTGGCGTTCGGCCACCTGCCGGCGATCTTCCTGCCAGCCGGCCCGATGACCCCGGGCATTCCGAACAAGCAGAAGGCCGAAGTGCGCGAGCGCTATGCGGCCGGCCAGGCGACCCGCGAGGAACTGCTGGAAGCCGAAGCCGCCTCGTACCACGGCGCCGGCACCTGCACCTTCTATGGCACCGCCAACTCCAACCAGACCCTGCTCGAGGCGATGGGCGTGCAGATGCCGGGCGCCTCGTTCGTCAATCCGGATACGCCGCTGCGCGATGCACTGACCCGCCAGGCGGCAGTGCGTGCGCTGGAGATCAGCGCGCTGGGCGACGACTTCCGTCCGCTCGGCCGCCTGATCGACGAACGCGCGATCGTCAACGCCGTGGTCACCCTGATGGCCACCGGTGGCTCGACCAACCACACCATCCACTGGATCGCAGTGGCGCGTGCAGCCGGCATCGTGCTGACCTGGGACGACATGGACCAGCTCTCGCAGCTGATCCCGCTGCTGGCCCGCGTCTATCCGAACGGCGAAGCCGACGTGAACCGCTTCGCGGCCGCGGGCGGCACCGCGTTCGTGTTCCGTGAGCTGATGGAGGCCGGCCTGATGCACGCCGACCTGCAGACCGTGGCCGAAGGCGGCATGCCGCAGTACGGCCAGGAGCCGGCGTTGCGCGACGGCAAGCTGACCTACATCGATGGCGTGCGCGAGAGCGCCGATCCGGATGTGGTGCGTGGCGTGGCCAATCCGTTCGAATCCCAAGGCGGCCTGCGCCTGCTGCGCGGCAATCTCGGTCGCTCGCTGATCAAGCTGTCGGCGGTGAAGCCGGAGTTCCGCACGATCGAAGCGCCGGCGGTGGTGGTCGATGCGCCGCAGGTGCTGAACAAGCTGCACGCGGCCGGCGTGCTGCCGCACGATTTCGTTGCGGTGGTCCGCTACCAGGGCCCGCGCTCCAACGGCATGCCGGAGCTGCATTCGTTGGCGCCGCTGCTGGGCCTGCTGCAGAACCAGGGGCGCCGGGTGGCGCTGGTCACCGATGGTCGTCTGTCGGGTGCCTCGGGCAAGTTCCCGGCGGCGATCCACATGACGCCGGAAGCGTCGCGCGGCGGTCCGCTGGCGCGGGTGCGCGAGGGTGACATCATCCGTCTGGATGGCGAGGCCGGCACGCTGGAGCTGCTGGTGGATGCGGCGGAGTTCGCGGCTCGCGAGCCGGCGCCGAACACGGCACCGGCGGCGCACGATCTGGGCCGCAATCTGTTCGCGATGAGCCGTCGTCTGGTGGGTCCGGCCGATCAGGGCGCGATGTCGATTTCGTGTGGGCCGGCGGCCGATGACGGCAGCATCTGGAACTACGATGCGGAATACGAGCTTGGGCATGATGCGGCGGCTGCGGATGCGCCGCATGAGGGTAAGGACGCGTGAGCTGACGCAAAAGCGGCGGCTGGGTGTTCTGGTTGAGGCAGCGGGATGGCCCCAACCAGGACGCGCCGTGAACCCATCCATGGGGGCTCGTAAAGCGGCATCCATGCCGCTTAACGGTCCTGGTTGGGGCCATCCCGCTGCCTCCGGACACTTTTCGGCGCGTCGTTTGCGCTGCAGACATTGATGAAAAGAAGGATTGGAAACGCATGAGCATCGCCGAACATCAGAAACGCGCTGAAACCCTGTTGACGGCTGCCGGCATTCTGCCGGTGGTGACGGTGCATACGCTGGATCAGGCCCGTGCGGTCAGCGCGGCGTTGCTGGAGGGCGGGCTGCCCGCGATCGAGCTGACGCTGCGCACGCCGGTGGCGATGGAAGCACTCGCGATGCTCAAGCGCGAGCTGCCGGATGTGGTGGTGGGTGCGGGCACGGTGTTGACCGTGGAGCAGATGCAGCAGTCGATCGATGCGGGGGCGGATTTCCTGGTCACGCCGGGTACGCCGGCGCACATGGCCGATGCGTTGGCACAGGCGGCGTTGCCGGTGGTGCCGGGTGCGGCGTCGCCGACCGAAATGCTGGCGCTGTATGCGCGCGGCTTCCGGGTCTGCAAGCTGTTCCCGGCCTCGGCCGTGGGCGGGCTGGCGATGATCAAGGGTCTGGCCGGTCCGATTCCGGATCTGAAGCTGTGCCCGACCGGTGGCATCACCGAAGACACCGCCGCCGAGTACCTGGAGCAGAAGAACGTGGTCTGCATCGGTGGCTCGTGGATGGTGCCGGGCGGTTGGATCGAGCGTGGCGAGTGGGACAAGGTACGCGCGAGTGCGGCCCAGGCCGCGAAGATCGTGGCGCGGGTCCGCGCGCACTGAACGAAAACGCCCGGGCATGCCCGGGCGTTTTTTCATCCACCGCCAGCACGCGGGCTACATCGGTCGCGCCGGATTCACCAGGCCGTACTGGCTGGCCATGCGCGCCAGCGCGATGTTGTCATTGATGCCCATCTTCTCGAACAGGCGCGCCTTGTGCGTGTTGACGGTCTTCGCGCTGAGGCTCAGGCGCTTGGCGATGTCTTCCTGGCGCAGGCCCTGGGTGAGCAGCAGGGCCACTTCCAGTTCGCGCGGGGACAACGTGTCGAACGGCGAGTGGTTGCCTTCCACGTTTGACAGCGCCAGGTTCTGCGCGATGCTGTTGCCCAGGTAACGGCGACCGAGCGCGGCATCGCGCACGGCACGCAGCAGTTCCTGTGCATCGCAGGCCTTGCCGATGTAACCGGAGGCACCGGCTTCGAGCAGACGCTTGGGCATCGGGCCATCTTCAAGGACGGAGACGATCACCACGCGGGTGCCGTGATCGCCACGGACCACGCGTTCGGTGACCTCCATGCCGCTCACGCCCGGCAGGTGCAGATCGCACAGCACGACGTCGGGCCGCAGGCGGCGGATATCCGGCAGCGCATCTTCACCGCTCTCCGCCTCACCGACCACCTCGATGTCGGTCTCGTTGGAGAGGATCATTTTCATGCCGGTACGCACCAGAGCATGATCGTCCACCAGATACACTCGAATCGTCATCCGCCAACCTCGTCAAACACTGTGAACGGGGGCAAGCCTAGCTGCGGGATGTGTCGATCACAAGGAACCCGGTTCCCCGTCATCGCGTTCTGCTCCGCGCATCACAGACGTGCTGTCCTGCCCCTCCCCCTGTGCCTCTCATCCTAGTCTGTTCCAAAGAAACAGCCTATCGATGCGGCGCGTCTTCATGCCGTTTTCGGCCAGTTTACCGCCGTAATGCTCTCAGTGGCGGTGCCGCCAGGGATGGCGGCGGCGGAACATGACCAGGAAGCACCCTACCACCCAGACCAGGGCGGCACACCAGCCGGCCAGGATGTCGGAGGGGTAATGGACCCCGAGGTAGACCCTCGAGAGGCTCACCAGCACCGCGAAGGTCACCGCCGACAGGGCCACCGGCCAACGCCAGCGGGTATTCCAGGCCAGCAGCACCAGGGTGACGGCCAGGGTCATCGAGCCCATCGCGTGGCCGCTGGGGAAGCTGAAGGTGCTCTCCGGGGCGATCGATTCCCACAGGCTGGGGCGGTCGCGCTGGAAGAAGCGCTTGCTGCCCAGGTTCAGCAGGGCGGAGCCGACGAAGCAGATCGCCACGAAACTGGCTTCGCGCCAGCGCTTGCGCCAGACCAGCAGGGACACGATCAGCACATCGGCCGGGATCAGGAACCACTCGTAGCCCAGCTTGGAGAGCAGCACGAAGAACGCGTCCAGCCCCGGCGAATGCAGGCCGTGCATCTTCCACAGCAGGGGCGCGTCGAAATAGATCGATTCCAGCGCGTGGACTTCGTCGGCCAGCGCGACGAACCCGGCCAGCGGCAACAGCACGCCGACGAACAGCATCACGAAGCGCCAGGCGTTGCGGCCCATCCAGTGGCGGAAACCGGCCGCCTGCTCCGGGGCGGCCAGCACCGCCGGCTTATCCCGCGCGTCGGACATAGGTCCGTTCGACGTACGCGTCGATCAGCGCCACGAAGTCCTGGGCGATGTTGTCGCCGCGCAGGGTCACCGTCTTCTCACCGTCCACGAAGACCGGTGCAGCCGGGGTTTCGCCGGTGCCCGGCAGCGAGATGCCGATGTTGGCGTGGCGCGATTCGCCCGGCCCGTTGACGATGCAGCCCATGACCGCCAGGGTCATGCTTTCCGCGCCGGGGTGGCTCACTTTCCAGACCGGCATCTTCTCGCGCACGTGGTTCTGCACGACCTTGGCCAGTTCCTGGAAGAACTCGGAGGTGGTCCGGCCGCAACCCGGGCAGGCCGTGACCAGCGGCGTGAAGGCTCGCTGCCCGGTGGTCTGCAGCAGTTCCTGGGCGACGATCACCTCGGCCGTGCGCGACTGGCCCGGCTCGGGCGTCAGCGAAATACGGATGGTGTCGCCGATGCCTTCCTGCATCAGCACCGCCAGCGCCGCCGAGGAGGCGACGATGCCCTTGCTGCCGATGCCGGCTTCGGTCAGGCCCAGGTGCAGCGCGAAATCCGAGCGCTGGGCCAGGTCGCGATACACCGCGATCAGTTCCTGCACGCCACTGACCTTGGCCGAGAGCACGATGCGATCGCGCGGCAGGCCGAGCTCGACAGCGGTTTCAGCCGAATCCAGCGCCGACCGGATCAGCGCTTCGCGCAGCACGCGGCCGGCATCCCAGGGCTGTGCGCGCTGGCTGTTCTCGTCCATCAGGCGCGCGGCCAGGGACTGGTCCAGCGAGCCCCAGTTGGCGCCGATGCGGACCGGCTTGTTGTAGCGGATCGCGAACTCGATCAGCTGCGCGAACTGAGTGTCCTTCTTCTTGCCGAAGCCGACGTTGCCCGGGTTGATCCGGTACTTGGCCAGGGCCTCGGCGCAGGCCGGTTCCTGGGTCAACAACTGGTGGCCGTTGTAGTGGAAGTCGCCGATCAGGGGGACATCGATCCCCATCATCTGCAGCTTCTCCACGATCCGCGGGATGGCCGCGGCCGACTCGGGATTGTTGACGGTCAACCGCACCATCTCCGAGCCCGCACGCCACAGTTCGGCCACCTGCTTCACGCTGGAGGCGACATCGGCGGTGTCGGTGTTGGTCATCGACTGCACCACCACGGGATGGCCCCCACCCACGACCACGCCGCCGATATGGACAGGCTGGGTCTGGCGGCGGGCCCACACGGCGGAGTCGGCGGGTTGGGTCGGTCGGGTCACGGCGTCATGCATCCGCCTATTTTAGCGCGCCAGGCGCACGCTGAGGTGCTTGCCGTTGGTTGCCGCTCATGTTGCCCCGCAGCGATGCGGCCGATTGTCGCAGGCAGGCATAGGCGGGAGCGCATACGATGTGCGGACATGACCGGTACCGACGCCCCCTTCCTCCGCACCCTGTGCAGCCTGCGCTGGCTGGCCGTGGCCGGCCAGGCCGCGACGATCCTGGTCGCCACCTCGGTACTGGGGCTGGAACTGCCGCAACTGCCGCTGTGGGCCGGCGTTGCCGCGCTGACCCTGTTCAACCTGTACGCGCAGCTGCGTGTCCAAGGCCCCGATACGGCCCCGGTCACCGCCTTCGGCCACATCCTGGTGGATGTCACCGTGCTGACCTGGATGGTCGGGTGGAGCGGCGGCATCGCCAATCCCTTCGGCTCGCTGTTCCTGATCCTGATCGCGCTGGCCGCGCTCGCCCTGCCCCTGCGCTGGACCCTGGCCGTGGCCGCAGCCTGCCTGATCGGTTACGCGGTCAGCGGCGTGTTCGGCCTGCCGCTGCCAAGCGGCTACTTCACCGGTGCGCAGATGCAGCAGTGGGGCGTGGTCTGCAACTTCCTGCTGTCGGCGACCGTGGTGCTGGTGTTCGCAACCCGGCTGGCGATCGCCCTGCGCCAGCGCGAGCATGAGCTGGCGATGCTGCGCGAACGCTTCGTGCGCAACGAGGGCATCGTCGCGCTGGCCACCCACGCCGCCTCGGTCGCCCACGAACTCAATACGCCGCTGGCGACCATGACCCTGCTCGCCGACGACATCGCCGACCAGACCGAAAGCAGCGAGGTCCGCGATGACGTGGAAACCCTGCGCGAGCTGCTGGTGCAGTGCCGTGAGCGCGTGCTGGCGCTCGCCCGCCCGGCCGCCGGCGATGCGCCGGGCCGCGACGCGGTGACCCTGCCGCAGGTGCTGGAACAGTGGCGGCTGGTGCGCCCGACCATCGCACTGCATCGCAATGAGGATGCCCCGCTGACCCTGCCGCTGGACCCGGGCATCGGCCACCTGCTGATGGTGCTGCTCAACAATGCCGCCGACGCCGGCGAGAAGGCCGACCGCGCGCAGGTGGATCTGACGCTGCGCATCGAAGGCGACGATCTGATCGGCGAAGTGCGCGATTACGGCCACGGCTTCGACGCCCGCGAGGCGGTGCTGCCCGGCACGCTGTTCAACAGCGGCAAGACCGACGGCATGGGCGTCGGCCTGGCCCTGTCCCACGCCACCATCGAGCGCCTGGACGGCGAGCTGTGGATGCGCCCGGCCAAGGGCGCCGGCACCCGCGTCGGCTTCCGCCTGCCTCTGTCCCCACGGGAGACTTCCGCATGACCACCTTCACTCCGGCGCCCGGCCTGGCCAGCCATGGCCTGCTGGTCGACGACGACGAACTCTATCTGCGCACGCTGCAGCGCAGCCTGGCCCGCAAGGGACTGGAAACCGTGACCGCCAGCGACACCGCCTCGGCGCTGCTGCTGGCGCGGCAACAGCCGCCGGCCTACGCCTTGATCGATCTCAAGCTCGGCACCGAATCCGGCCTGGCCCTGATCCAGCCGCTGCGCGCCCTGCGCGAAGACATGCGGATCCTGCTGGTGACCGGCTATGCCAGCATCGCCACCGCGGTGGAGGCGATCAAGCTCGGCGCGGACGACTACCTGCCCAAGCCGGCCACGGTGCCGATGATCCTGCGCGCGCTCGGCGAGGAAGACGATGGCCCGGCCGACGATGGCGACATGGAGCCGCCGGATGCGATGACGCCGATCAGCCGCCTGCAGTGGGAACACATACAGCAGGCGATGCATGAGACCGGTGGCAACGTCTCCGCCGCTGCGCGCCTGCTCGGCATGCATCGGCGCTCACTGCAGCGCAAGCTGGCCAAGCGGCCGAGCCCGGAGCGCGATCCGACGCGGTGAGGCCGGTGCAATCGGTCCACGTAGGTGCAGCGCGACGTGCCCCCCGGGCCACTGTGTGGCTCGGCTTCCTTCAAGGTTCGAGAAGAATCCGCACGTCCATCCCTTGCGCACGGGCGTGTGCCTGGACTTCCGCGCTCCACTGGACCATCCCCCCGCGCAACAGGTCGCCCCGGCTGGGCAGCACTTCGCGACTGGGGCAGTAAAGATCCAACAGCAGGCGGTTGCGCGCCTCAACGGTCATCTCGGCACCCGCCGAGCTGGCGGCAATCGCGTCCGCTCGCGCAAGAGCACCCTCGTCCAGGGTACCTTCCTCGTGGCGAAGCAGGACCACAACCGGCACGTCCATCCCCTGCTGCACCGCAGCCTGCAATCGATCATGCCCGTCAAGCACGACATGGGCCTGCAGCCCGCTGACCCACATCAGCAGCACCGGCGGGAGCGTACCCGCGCGGGCATGTCGCGCCCAGGCATTGACCCGTCCATTCTGGGCGGGCGATGGGGAACGCAACGGAATCGGTGCGACTGGGCGGCCGAGGGTAATGTCCGACCAGTCCAGCGCATCCAATGCTGGACGTGCCAGTGCAAGGGCGGCCATGTCGGGTCGAATCGAGACCGCAGCGCTGCCATGCAGCGAAGGCTGCAACAACCATTGGCCATCGGCCAAGGGAGAACTGCCGGATCCAGCCAACGCCTCAGCGAAGAATCGGGCCCATCCAGCGCGCGCCCGAGCAGCGTCGGCCGCATGTTTTTCGCGCACCTGGGCGGCCGTGATCGGAGGCACGATGCCGGGGGACAACGGCGAGTCACTGCGAAGCAGGTCTACCCCCCAGTAGTCCCTCTCCACCCGGGCCCACAGCATTGCGCGGTCGCCTGCGGCCACCCGCAGGCAGTGGGGTGGACACACCGAGACAGTAAATGCAGGCGGCGTGCACGCCGAAACGTCGAGGAGCAATCCGCCCCAGACCCCGGGCTGCTTTCGCTGCCCGAGATCACGCCAGTGCATGGACACCCCCATCGCAGGCTCCGCGATCAGGCCTTCAGTTCAGCCAGAATCGCGCGGGTCACCGGGTCATCGATGGCCACGTCCTCGCCCTGCAGGGCAGGCAACAGGCCACTGGCCAACTGCTTGCCCAGCTCCACGCCGAACTGGTCGAAGGCGTTGATGTTCCAGATCAGCGACTGCACGTACACGGCGTGTTCGTACATCGCGATGAGCGCACCCAGCGAGTGCGGGGTCAGCGCGTCGAGCAGGATCAGCGTGCTCGGGCGGCCGCCGGGATACTCGCGGTGCGGATCATCGCTGCCCTGCCCGTTGGCCAGCGCTTCGGTCTGCGCCAGCAGGTTGGCCATCAGCGCCTGGTGGTTGACCACGTAGGGATCATCGTTGTGCACGCAGCCGATGAAATCGGCCGGGATCACGCTGGTGCCCTGGTGCAGCGCCTGGAAGAAGCTGTGCTGCACATCGGTGCCCGCCCCGCCCCACCACACCGGCACGGTGTCGCTGGCGACCGGGCTGCCATCGAGCTGCACGCGCTTGCCCAGGCTTTCCATCACCAGCTGCTGCAGGTAGGCCGGCAGCAGCGCCAGGCGCTGGTCGTAGGTCATCACCGCATGCGTGGCATGGCCGAGCAGGTTGCGGTTCCAGATGTCGGTCAGCGCGTGCAGCACCGGCAGGTTCTGCGCCAGCGGTGCGGTCAGCGCGTGTTCGTCCATCTGCGCGGCGCCCTCGAGCAGCTGCTCGAAGCGCGTGAAGCCGATTGCCAGTGCGATCGGGAAACCGACCGCCGACCACAGCGAATAGCGCCCGCCGACCCAGTCCCACATCGGCAGCACGCGGCCGGCGGCGATCGAGAAGGCCTTGGCCGCACGCTCCGGGTTGGCGCTGACCGCATACAGGCGCTCGCTGCCGCCCAGCCAGTCGTGCAGGATCTGCCCGTTGAGCAGGGTTTCCTGGGTGCCGAAGGTCTTGGAGATCAGGATGCCGGCGGTGGTGGCCGGGTCCAGCGTGGCCAGCGTGCGCTGCATCGCCGCGCCGTCCACGTTCGACACGAAATGCACGCGGAAGCGTGCGCCGGTGACCGGACGCAGCGCGTCGGCCACCAGCCGCGGACCGAGGTCCGAGCCGCCGATGCCGACGCTGACGATATCGGTGATGTTGGTGGCTTCCAGCGCGGCGATCAGCTCGCCCATCTGCTGGCGTACCTGCGCGGCGGTAGCGAAGGCCTCGCCGGCCACCGGCGCGCCGCTGGCATCGCCGCGCAGCGCAGTGTGCAGCGCCGCGCGGCCTTCGGTCACGTTGACCGTTTCACCGCGGAACAGGCGCTGGAAGCCGCCGACGACATCGCGCTCGGCGGCCAGCTGCAGCAGTGCGTCCAACGCCGCGCGGTCGTACTTCTGCCGCGCGAAATTGACGTACAACGGACCGACCCGCAGCCCCAGCGATTGTGCGCGGCCCGGTTCGGCGGCGATCAACGAAGGGATGCTCGCGCCACGCAGGCGCTGGGCATGGGAATGAAGCGGGTCGAATCCGTTGTGCTGTGTCATGCGGCCTGTGTCGGGATCGTGTCGTTGGTGTGGGAGATCTGGTTCTTGCCGTCCACATATACCAACTTCGGCTTGAAGCTGTCAGCTTCTTCTTCGCTCATGCTGGCGAAGGCCGCGATGATGATGATGTCGCCCACCTGCACGTGGCGCGCGGCGCCACCGTTGAGCGACACCACGCCGCTGCCGGCTTCGGCGCGGATGGCATAGGTGGAGAAACGCGCACCGTTGGTGACGTCCCAGATGTGCACCTGCTCGAACTCACGGATGCCGGTGGCAGCCAGCAGGTTGTCATCGATGGCGATGGAACCTTCGTAGTTCAGCTCGGAATGCGTGACGGTGGCGCGGTGGATCTTGGTCTTCAGCAGGGACAGGTGCATGGCGACGGGACAACGGTAAAGGAAAGGGAAATTCTAGCACCCGCTGGATCGGCGGCAGGGCGCGCGGCGCCGGTCCCGGGAGGGCGCTGCCCATCGTTCAGCATCTTCACGCCTCCACGCCACCCCGGTAGAGCCACCCCATGGGTGGCTGCGCGGGACCGCGGGTCACAGTGGCGGAACGCGGGGCACACCGGCTCCAGGGGGCGCCCCCTTGAGCAGCCACGCGTGGCGTGGCCCTACACCCGCCCCGCCCGGGGTTTGCCCCCTCAGAACTCCAGGTTGTCGATCAACCGGGTGTTGCCGATCCGCGCGGCGATCAGCGCTACGCGGGTGCCGTCGTTGGCATCGGCCGGCTCGGACAGGTCCGGCAGGCGCACCACGGCGTAGTCGACCTGGAAGCCCGCCGCCTGCAGCGCGGCGGCCGCCTCGGCCTCGATCAGGCTGCGGCTCTTGCCGGCGATGAAGCCTTCGCGCATGCCCAGCAGCACCTGGTGGATGCTGGTCGAGACCGGGCGCTGCTCGGCGCTGAGGTACTGGTTGCGCGAGCTCATCGCCAGGCCGTCGTCTTCACGCACGATGTCGCCCCCGACGATCTGGATCGGGAAGGCAAGGTCTTCCACCATCTGGCGGATCACCGCCAGCTGCTGGTAATCCTTCTTGCCGAAAGCCGCCACGTCCGGCTGGACCTGGTTGAACAGGCGCGAGACCACGGTGCAGACGCCATCGAAATGGCCCGGGCGGTGCGCGCCCTCGAGCAGGCCGCTGATGCCCGGCACGTTGACGCTGGCCGCCAGCGCGACGCCGAACGGGTACATCGATTCAACGGTGGGCAGCCACAGCACATCGCACCCGGCCTGCTCCAGGCCGGTGGTGTCGGCTTCGGGCGTACGCGGATAGCGGGTGAAATCCTCGTTCGGGCCGAACTGGGTCGGATTGACGAACACGCTGGACACGACGCGGTCGGCGTACTGCCGGGCCAGCGTGACCAGCGAATAATGACCTGCATGCAGGTTGCCCATGGTAGGGACCAGCGCGACGCGCAGGCCCTCGCGCTTCCAGCCGTTGACGACGGCGCGCAGACGGGACAGTTCGGTGACGGTTTCGATCATGAGGCGTAGGCGTGTTCTGCGTCGGGGAAGGAGCCGTCGCGCACGGCGTCGGCGTAGGCACGGACCGCACCGGCAACCGACCCGCCTTCGGCAAGGAAATCCTTGACGAACTTGGGACGGCGATGGCCGCTGTCCAGGCCGAGGAAATCATGCAGCACCAGCACCTGGCCATCGCAGTGCGGGCCGGCACCGATGCCGATGGTGGGCACACTGATGTCCGCGGTGACCTGGGCAGCCACCGGCGTCGGCACGCATTCGAGCACGACCAGGCTGGCGCCGGCGGCGACCGCAGCCTTGGCGTCGTCGCGCAGCTGCTGGGCGGCATCGCCACGGCCCTGCACGCGGTAACCCCCCAGGCGCAGCACCGACTGCGGCGTCAGGCCCAGGTGCGAGCAGACCGGAATCTCGCGCTCGACCAGGTAACGGATGATGTCCAGCTTGAAGCCGGCACCTTCGATCTTGACCATCTCCGCGCCGGCCTGCAGCAGGCGCAGCGAGGCATCCAGCGCGCGCTCGGGCGTCGCGTCGGCGCCGAACGGCAGATCAGCGACCAGCAGCGCGCGTTGCAGCACGCGGGCCACGGCGCGGGTGTGATAGACCATGTCATCGGTGGTCACCGGCAGGGTCGAATCGTGCCCCTGCACCACCATGCCCAGCGAGTCGCCAATCAGGATCAGGTCCACGCCGTTGGCGTCGAAGCTGCGGGCGAACCCGGCATCGTAGGCGGTCAACATCACCAGCTTCTGCCCAGTGCGCTTGGCCTCCGCCAATGCGGGGACGGTCCAGGGCTTGCTTTCTGCGTGGGTACTCATGAGCTGATAACCGGTGGCGATAAGCCCCGCATTATCCTCCTATTGGAGAGATCCCGCAGGCCTCGACCCGCATCACAGCATCCCGCACGCGGCCGTGCCCGGGAATGGTGGCGTCCGGCGCGATCTCGGCCAGCGGCAGCAGCGCGAACGCACGCGCGTGCAGATACGGATGCGGCACCTGCAGCTGCGGCAGATCGATGATCTCCTCGCCGTACAACAGCACGTCCAGGTCCAGCGCGCGCGGGCCCCAGTGCACGGCCGGATCGCGCACGCGGCCGAACTGGCGCTCGATCTCCAGCAACGCCTCCAGCAGCGCGGGCGCGGGCAGCGCGGTATCGAGCACCGCGGCGGCATTCACGAACGCCGGCTGGTCTTCGTTGCCCCAGGCCGGCGTGCGGTACAGCTGCGAGCGCGCGCGCAACGTGGTCTGCGGCAGCACCGCCAGCGCCTGGAACGCATCGCGCAGGGTCTGCGCGGCGTCCCCGAGATTGGCGCCCAATCCGATACAGGCCAGGGTCACGGCTTACTCGCCTGCCACTCCACCGGGACGACGACGGCGGCGGCGACGCTTGCGCGGTGCATCGTCTTCGCCTTCGCCGTCGGCCTGGGCCGCATCCAGGGCCGAGTCGAGCTCGGTACCGGACTGCAGCTGGGCCTCGCGCCAGAACGCCACGTCCGCTTCATGCTCGCTGGAGGCGACCTGGCGCAGGACCAGGAAGTCGTAGGCGGCGCGGAAGCGCGGGTGGGTCAACGTACGGATCACGCGCTTGCGCTGGCGCGAGGCGAAGCGGCCCTGCAGCAGCCAGATTTCCTGCATCGGCAGCGAGAAGCGGCGCGGCAGGGCGATCGTGGTCAGCTGGTGCAGGGTCACGCGATCCGCGGCGCGGCGCTGTGCCTCTTCCAGTGCGACGCCCTGCTTCTGCAGGCTGGCCAGGGCGCGGCAGAAGGCCGGCCACAGCAGCAGCGCGAACAGGAACGACGGCGACACCGGTTCATCGTTGGCCACGCGCAGATCGGTGTTGTGCAGGCCTTCGATGACCATCCGGCGCAGCGCACCGCTGCGGTTGCTGCGCAGGGCGGCGGCGCTCTCCGGGAACATGACGTCGAGCAGACCGTAACGCTCCAGGCCTTCGAAGCTGGCCACGCCGTGCCCGGACAGGAACAGCTTGAGCACTTCCTCGAACAGGCGCGCCGGGGCGGCCTCGGCCAGCAGGTTGGCCAGGCGCGGCAGCGGCTCGGCGGTCGCCTCTTCGATCTGGAAGCCCAGCTTGGCCGCCAGGCGCACCGCGCGCAGCATGCGCACCGGGTCCTCCTGGTAACGCTGCTCGGGGTCGCCGATCAGCTTCATCAGGCGTGCCTGCACGTCTTCAAAGCCACCGGTGTAATCGCGCACCGAGAAATCCTCGATCGCGTAGTACAGGGCGTTGCAGGTGAAGTCGCGGCGGATCGCGTCGTCTTCGATGCTGCCGTACACGTTGTCGCGCACGAGCATGCCATTTTCCATCTCACGGTCGCCGCTGCCATCGTCGATGTTGGCGCGGAAGGTGGCGACCTCGATGATCTCGCGGCCGAACACCACGTGCGCCAGGCGGAAGCGGCGGCCGATCAGCCGGCAGTTGCGGAACAACTGCTTGACCTGCTCGGGCGTCGCGTCGGTGGCGACGTCGAAATCCTTGGGGTGGCCGTTCACCAGCAGATCGCGGACGGCGCCGCCGACCAGGTAACCGGCAAACCCGGAATCACGCAGCCGGTACAGGACGCGCAGGGCGTTCGGGCTGATGTCCTTGCGGGAGATGTTGTGCTGATCGCGCGGGATCACGCGCAGGCTGAACGGTGATGTAGCAGAGGAATTGATGTTGGCGCTTCCGGTTGAGTTTTCGGGATTGCCCAATGGCATCTAGGTCCATATACTAGCGCGCTGCGCAGTTCGCGACAAAGCCTGCTCCCTTCGTCTAATGGTTAGGACGTGGCCCTCTCAAGGCTAAAACAGGGGTTCGAGTCCCCTAGGGAGCACCAGTCGCGGTGCAGAAAGCCAAAAACCCCGCCACGGCGGGGTTTTTTGCGTTCCAGGCCCGGGTTGTCGCTCCTGCCCCGCCCGGCCCGGATCCGGGGAGCACGCTCCCCGACCCGGCCCCGGCGCTGCGCGGCGGGCGCTCGGAAGCGGCTCAGCCCTCCATCTGCTCCAGTTCCTTGCCCTTGGTCTCCTTGACGAAGCGGAGCACGAAGAACACCGAGATCACCGCCGCGAGCGTATAGATGCCATAGGCCCCGGCCAGGCCGATGCTGGCCAGCAGGACCGGGAAGGAGACGGTGATGGCGAAGTTGGCGGTCCACTGCGCCGCACCGGCCACCGCCAGCCCCGAGCCACGGATCTGGTTGGGGAACATCTCGCCCAGCATCACCCACATCACCGGGCCCCAGGACATGTTGAAGAAGATCACGTAGACGTTGGCGGCCACCAGCGCCAGCGTGCCCATGCCGTCGGTCAACTGCAGCTTGCCGCCGGCATCGAGCGAGCCACTGGCGAAGGCGAAGGTGACCAGCGCCAGCGAGACCGCCATGCCTACCGAGCCGATCCACAGCAGCGGCTTGCGCCCGATACGGTCGATCAGGACCACGGTGATCAGGCAGGCGCCGATGCTCAGCGCTCCGGACAGCACGTTGATCAGCAGCGCGTCGTTCTCGGAGAAGCCAACCGCCTGCCACAGCACCGCGCCGTAGTAGAAGACGACGTTGATGCCGACCAGCTGCTGGAACACCGCCAGGCCGATACCGATCCAGACGATCGGACGCAGCCTGCCGGTGGCCTTGCTGACCAGGTCGGAGAAGGTCGGGCGATGCTGGTCCCGGGAAAGCGAGCCTTCGATCTCGGTGATCTTGGCCTGGGCCTCGGCCGCACCGTACAGACGGGTCAGCACCGCCAGGGCCTGGTCACGGCGCCCTTTGACCACCAGGAAGCGCGGGCTCTCCGGGATCACCAGCAGCAGGCACAGGAACAGCAGCGAGGGAATGGCCTGCATCCAGAACATCCAGCGCCATGCCGCCTGCCCCAGCCACAGCGCCTCGGTGGAGGCACCGGCCGCCTTGGCCAATAGATAGTTGCTGAGGAAGGCGCAGAACAGGCCGCTGATGATCGCGATCTGCTGCACCGTCGCCAGCCGCCCCCGATACCGGGCCGAGGCGACCTCGGCGATGTAGGCCGGCGACATCACGCTCGCCGCACCGACCGCGAAGCCGCCGATGACCCGGGCGATGATGAACACCGCGGAGCTGTGTGCCGCCCCGGCCGCCAGGGCGGAGAGCAGGAACATCACCGCGGCGATGATCAGCACGCCGCGACGACCGAGCCGGTCGCCGAGGCGGCCCGCGAAGAACGCACCGATCGCGCAGCCGAGCAGCATCGAGGCGACCTCGAAGCCGATCCCGGCCGAACTGGACTGGAAGGTGTCCTTCAGGCCATCCACGGTGCCGTTGATCACGCCACTGTCGAACCCGAACAGGAAGCCACCGATGGTGGCCACGCAGCTGATCAGGATGATGAAGCCGGTGTTCTCGCCGCTGCCGGCGCGGGGACTGCTGAGCGAAGCACTGGACATGGGAAACCCTGGGTTGAAGGGACGCTGCGGATCCGCGCAGCAGGGACGGGGGACCAGATTCTCACACCTGCAGCGCACACGGGATTGATCGGCCGGATGGCAGAATGCGGCAGCCCCTGCTGTCGTGAGACCTGCCCCATGCCCGATGCCATCGCCGCACCCGTCACCGCTGTCGCGGATGCCCCCCTGCTGGTCGACAGCCGTTGCACTCATGGCGAAGGTGCCCTGTGGTCGCCGCGGCGGCAATGCCTGTTCTGGGTGGACATCAGCGAGCGCCGCCTGTGGCAGTACCGTACCGCCGATGGCAGCCACCGCAGCTGGTCGCTGCCCGACCGCCCCGGCTGCCTGGCCGAGGGCGAGGACGGCCGCCTGCTGATCGCGCTGGCCGGTTCGCTGCAGCGCCTGGATCTCGACCGCGATGGCGATGCCTCCGCACCACCCCTGGAATGGCTGGCCGACGTGCAGCCCGAGGTCGCGGACACGCGCAGCAATGACGGCCGGACCGACCGCGCAGGCAACCTGGTGTTCGGCACCATGAGCGAGGATCCGGCGCGTGCGCCGCTCGGCCGCTTCTACCAGTTCTCGATGCGGCACGGCCTGCGCGAACTGAACCTGCCCGCCGTCGTGATCCCCAACGCGATCTGTTTCAGCGCGGACGGCGCCACGATGTACTTCTGCGATTCGGTACGCCCGGCGCTGTGGTGCTGCGACTACGACGCCGAGCGCGCGCACTGCGGCCCACCCCGCCTGTTCGCTGCCCTGCCCGATCCGGGCTGGGAGCCCGATGGCGCCATCGTCGATGCCGAAGGCGGCGTCTGGAACGCGCAGTGGCGGGCCTCCCGCGTAGTGCGCTATCGACCCGACGGCCAGGTCGACCGGGTCGTACTGCTGCCGGTGCGGAACCCGACCTGCGTCGCACTCGGCGGGCCGTCGCTGCGGCAGTTGATGATCACCAGCTCCCGGCTCGACCACACCGCGGCGGAACTGGCGGCCAGCCCGCGCGCGGGCGGCGTGTTTGCGCTGGAAACCGGCATCGCGGGCCTGCCCGAGCAGCCCTTCCGCTGGTCCTGAGCCTTGCGCCGAGGGCATTTCGGGGTTTGAGGGACGATCCGATCCCGCGCCACGGACCAACCTGTTCTAGAATTGTCCGGCTTACTGTCGGATCCAGATCCAGCCATGCCTTTTGTCGTCACCGAAAACTGCATCAAGTGCAAACACACCGATTGCGTGGAAGTGTGCCCCGTGGATTGCTTCCATGAAGGCCCCAACTTCCTGGTGATCGACCCGGATGAGTGCATCGATTGCACCCTGTGCGAACCGGAGTGCCCGGTCAACGCGATCTTCCCCGAAGACGACGTGCCCGCCGGGCAGGAAGCGTTCGTGGCGCTGAACGCCGAACTGGCCCAGGCCTGGCCGGTGCTGACCGTGCGCAAGGACCCGCCCGCCGATGCCGGCGAATGGGACGGCAAGCCGGACAAGCTGAAGCTGCTGGAACGCTGAGCCTCCGGGTTCTGGCGGCAACGAAAAAGGGCGCCGAGGGCGCCCTTTTCGTTTCTCTGAGACGGTCCGGTTACGGAGCCAGCTTCGCCTTCAGCTCACCCAGCAGCTTGGTCGGGGCTGCGGCGGTCGCCGGCAGGCCACGCGGATCCACGGCGGAGACGTAGGCACCGGCATCGACGGCGACCACGCGGACCAGGAAGTCACTGCCTTCGAAGGCCACGTCGTAGGAACCCAGCAGCTGGGCCTTGCTGGCGATCTTCACGCCTTCAACGGACTCCAGCGCGGTGCCGACCTTGGCGAACACCTCTTCCTTGGTGCCCGGCACGGTGAAACCGGCATTGTTGGCGGCAGCCTGGGTCGAGGCCGGGGCCGGACGCGCGGCCTGCGAGGCCAGCGAGGAGCTGGTGGCAGCGGTGGCGGCGGCCTGGCCGGCCGGGACGTTCAGATCCGGCGGCACTTCCAGCGGACGGACTTCGGGGGCCAGAGCGTAGTCGCCCTTGGCGCCGCGCTTGAAGCAACCGGTGGTGCCGATGAGGGTGGCGGTAGCCAGGATCGCGAAGGACAGCACGCGGAAGGCGGAAACGGATTGACGCATGGGAATCTCCTGGGTGACCACTGTCATCAGTGGTTGGATAGTGCTTCCAGCGCACCGATATCGGTGGCCAGGTGTTCGGCAGCGGCGTGATGGGCCGCGGACAAGGGCAGCAGCGGCAGGCGCAGGCCGTCACCAATGCCGATCCGGCGCAGCAGGTCCTTCACCGGGATCGGGTTGGACTCCACGCCGCAGAATTCATGGAAGGGCTCAAGACGGGCGTCCCACGCCTCGGCCGCCTCGCGCTCACCGGCCGCGGCCAGGTCGCACATCCGGCGGTAGGCCCCCGGCAACGCGTTGGAGCCGACCGATATCAGGCCATCCACGCCGGACAGGATAGAGCGCGCGGCGGTGCCATCGTCGCCGCTGAGAATGACGAAGTCCGGCGAACGCAGGGCCAGCAGCGCATGGACCCGGCCGACATCGCCGACCGCTTCCTTGATGCCCACGATGTTCGGGTGGCTGGCCAGCTCGGCCACGGTTTCGGGCAGCATGTCGCAGCCGGTGCGCCCCGGCACGTTGTACAGGATGACCGGCAGGCCGCCCTGGTCGGCCACCGCGCGGTAATGCGCGATCAGGCCGGCCTGGGTCGGGCGCACGTACGGCGGGGTCACTACCAGCGCGTGGGTGGCGCCATTGGCGGCCGCCCGGCGGGTCTGTTCGATGGTTTTGGCCGTCCCCGACAGCCCGGTCCCGGCCAGCACCGGAATGCGCCCGGCCACGGTTTTGACCGCACTGCGCAGCAGCTGGTCGTATTCGTCGTCGGACAGGGCCGCCGCTTCACCGGTCGAACCGGCCACCACGACACCGTGAACACCACCCTCCAGTTGCAGGTGCAGCAGGCGCTGCCAACCGTCGGGATCCAATGCGCCGTTCGCCTGGAAGGGCGTCGCCAGCGCGGTGATGAGACCGGAAAGGGACAAGGACATCGTGCTCGGAAGAAAGGGGGCACCCTGCCTGCGTAAACGCCGGCCAGATGTACGCTGCATGTTACTTGCGGGTCGAAAGCGCGGGCAAGTATGCTGGACTCCGGCGAACGTGCCGTCGTCCGGCCGTTCAGACTCACCTTGCATCACCCGGAACCATCTTGACCGACACCACGCCGCGGCCTGCGCCGACCGAAAACCACCTCCTGATCAACGCCTATACGACGCATCCGGAGTCCCCCCTGCTGCCTGTGACCCGGCGTATCGCCGACAGTGGCTGCAATCTGGTCGATGCCCGCCTGGCCACGGTCGGTCGCGACGTCTCCGTCACCGCCCTGGCCACCGGCTCGTGGGATTCGGTGGCCAAGCTGGAGGCGATGCTGACCCGGCTCGAGCGCGAGGAAGGCCTGAAGCTGGTCTGGTACCGCACCGGTGCCAAGCAGGCGCAGTCCAACCTGCTGCCCTACATCGTGGAAGTGATCGCGGCCGACAAGCCGGGCATCCTCTTCCAGCTGGCCGATTTCTTCGACCGCCAGGGCATCACCATCGAGAACCTGCAGAGCACGCGTTACCGCGCGATGCAGACCGGTGCGGAAATGTTCTCCGCACAGGTCACCATCGGCGTGCCGGCCAACATGCACATCGCCGCGCTGCGCGATGATTTCCTCGAGTTCTGCGATCACCTGAACCTCGATGCGATCATGGATCCGATGAAGTTCTGATGTTTCGCGCGTTCGTCACGGGCGCGCGGGGTTTCATGCAGGTGTAGTAGACGTACCCCAGGATCCGGAAAGGAACCCATGAACGACGGCGACACCCTGGACAGCACCACCCTCGCACTGCCGCTGGCCTTGTCCGGCGGCGAGAGCACCACCCTCGGCGATCTGGCCGGCCAGTGGCTGGTGCTGTACTTCTATCCCAAGGACAGCACCCCGGGCTGCACCACCGAGGGCATCGATTTCAACGCCCTGCTCCCGCAGTTCACGAAGGCCGGCGCCCGCGTCTTCGGCGTCTCCCGCGATTCGGTCAAATCCCACGACAACTTCTGCGCCAAGCAGGGCTTCGCCTTCCCGCTGATCAGCGATGGCGACGAAGCGCTGTGCACCGCGTTCGACGTGATCAAGCTGAAGAACATGTACGGCAAGCAGGTGCGTGGCATCGAACGCAGCACCTTCCTCATTTCGCCGGACAGTCGTATCGTGCAGGTGTGGCGCAAGGTCAAAGTGGCCGGCCACGCAGACACCGTCCTTGAAGCCCTGAAGGCCGCGAAAACCCAGTGATCAACCCGGCACCCCCAATGGCCATCACCCTGCCCCGCAGGTCGTGATGGCTTGTCCCTGTTCTGCCACCAGGAATTGACGATGACCCGAGGCAAGCGCATCTACGTACTGGATACCAACGTGCTCATGCACGATCCGACCGCGCTGTTCAAGTTCGAGGAGCATGATGTCTACCTGCCGATGCAGGTGATCGAAGAGCTGGACAACGGCAAGAAGGGCACCACCGAGGCGAGCCGCAATGCGCGCCAGGTCAGCCGCTTCCTCAATGAGCTGGTGCAGGCCTCGGGCCTGGACAACCTGGCCGATGGCATCCCGCTGCAGCGCCCGAACGGGCTGCAGCTGCGCGGCAAGCAGAGCGTGGGCCTGCTGCGGTTCCAGACCAGTCACTTCGAGGCCGGCAAGAGCTTCGGCGCGGTCATCCCCGACAACGCCATCCTCGGCGCGATCCTGGCGCTGAAAGAGCAGGTGCCGGAAATCCCGGTGGTGTTCGTCTCCAAGGACATCAACCTGCGGATCAAGGCGGCGATCGCCGGCATCGTGTCCGAGGATTACGAGAACGACCGCGCGCTGGACGATTTCAGCCTGCTCTATACCGGTGCCACCGAGCTGCCGGAAGACTTCTGGAAGAAGCACACCGACAACCTGCGCAGCTGGAGCGACAAGGGCCGCACCAGTTACGAGATCATCGCCAGCGAAGACGAGAACTGGCATCCCAACCAGTACGCCTACCTGCCGGGCGACGATGAAGTCGAACTGCGCGTGGCCAAGATGGACGGCGACAAGATCACGCTGTCGCTGGTCAACGATTTCCGCCATGGCAGCCACGCGGTGTGGGGCATCAGCGCGCGCAACCGCGAACAGAACTTCGCGCTCAACGCGCTGATGGACCCGGAGATCGATTTCGTCACCCTGCTCGGCACCGCCGGCACCGGCAAGACCCTGCTCGCGCTGGCCGCCGGCCTGGCCCAGACCATGGACCAGCAGCGTTACCGCGAGATCATCATGACCCGCGCGACGGTCAGCGTCGGCGAGGACATCGGTTTCCTGCCCGGTACCGAGGAAGAGAAGATGACGCCGTGGATGGGCGCGCTGACCGACAACCTGGAAGTGCTGACGCATACCCAGGAAGGCGGCGCATGGGGCCGTGCGGCGACCAACGACCTGATCGCCAGCCGGATCAAGATCCGCTCGCTGAATTTCATGCGTGGCCGTACGTTCCTGTCGCGCTATCTGATCCTGGATGAAGCGCAGAACCTCACCCCCAAGCAGATGAAGACCCTGATCACCCGTGCCGGCCCCGGCACCAAGATCGTCTGCCTGGGCAACGTCGAACAGATCGATACCCCGTACCTGACCGAGACCACCTCGGGTCTGACCTACGCGGTGGACCGCTTCAAGAACTGGCCGCACAGCGCGCACATCACGCTGCGTCGTGGCGAGCGTTCGCGCCTGGCCGATTACGCTTCGGAGGTGTTGTGAGCCGTTCCCTGTCACGTGCCGTCCTGCCGCTGGCGCTTGCCGCGCTGGCGGCGGCCTGCACGCCCGCCAATACGCGGCCGGGCGCCAGCGTCCCGACCGCGATCAAGACCGGCCAGTCCTGGGTGGTGACGCGACCGGTGGTCGCCGCCCAGGTCCTGGATACCTGCTCGCGCGACAGTCCCGGCCGCGAGGCCGGGCGGGTCACCGGTTACTGGGCGCCCAGCCGCAAGGAGGTCGAGCAGTTGGAGGCCGCATTGCCGACGCTGGAGGCGCAGGTGCCAAAGGCCGCCGATTTCGATCGCCAGTACGTCGGCATCGAAATGAGCGGACGCAAGCTGATCTACCTCAATGCCTTCCATCTGCCCGATGACGCCGACATCGATCCGGCCCGCGAAGCGATCCGGGTCTGCGATGGTGGCGCGCAGTTCTGGGGCGCGGTGTTCGATCCGGCCAGCGGCAGCTTCTCGGATGTGCAGTTCAACGGCCCGCCCCCGGGTCGTTGATCGTGCCGTGACCCCCACCGCGCACGCCGGATGAGCATCCGGTTGCCCACCTGGGTCTGGATCGGGGCGATCGCCCTGTCCTGCGTGGCCGGGATGGTCAACGTGGTCGGCTTCCTGGGGTTCGAGCACCAGGCGGTGAGCCACATGACCGGCACCACCAGCCAGCTCGGCATGGCGCTCGCCCAGCGGGACTGGCGGGTGGTCGCGCCTCTATGGGGACTGCTGATCGCGTTCTGTGCAGGTGCCACGCTCAGCGGCATGATCATCCAGGACAGCGGCCTGCAGCTGGGCCGACGCTATGGCGTGGTGCTGGCGCTGGAATCGGTGTTGCTGCTGATCGCGATCCCGCTGTTCAAGCAGCAGCAGATCTGGGGCGCACTGGCGGCAGCGATGGCATGCGGCCTGCAGAACGCGATGGCGACCACCTTCAGTGGCGCGGTGGTGCGCACCACCCATCTCAGCGGCATGTTCACCGACCTGGGCATCGGCCTGGGCCATCTGCTGCGCGGCCTGCCGCTGCCGATCCGGCGCCTGACCCTGAGCGGACTGATCATCAGTGGTTTCCTGGCCGGCGGCGTGATCGGCGCCTGGCTGTTCCTGCGCTTCGGCTATGACGCCCTGCTCGCCCCGGCTCTGCTGACCGGCGGCACCGGGCTCGGCTACGTGCTGTACCGGCAGTGGGCGCTGCTGCGGGCACGCTGAGGGCGCGGCAGCAATGCCGCGGCAAACATTGCACAATCGAGGCATGACACCGTCCAGCCCCGTTTCCGCCCTCACCATCGCCGGCTCCGATTCCGGCGGGGGTGCCGGCATCCAGGCCGACCTGAAGGCCTTCGCCGCCCATCGCGTGCATGGGCTCTCCGCGATCGCCGCGCTGACCGCGCAGAACACCCGCGGCGTCATCGCCGTGCACGTGCCGCCGCTGGATTTCCTGCAGGCGCAGATCGATGCCTGCTTCGCCGATTTCGACATCCATGCGGTGAAGCTGGGCATGCTGGCCAACGCCGAAGTGATACGCCTGGTCGCCGACGCGCTGGAAAAGCACCGGCCACCCCACGTGGTGCTGGATCCGGTGATGGTCGCCACCAGCGGCGCCAAGCTGCTGGAGGACAGTGCACTGGCGGCGATGCGCACCCGCCTGATCCCGCTGGCCACGCTACTGACGCCCAACACACCCGAAGCGGAGCTGCTGCTCGGCCGCCGCATCGTTACCGCCGAAGACGCAGAGGATGCCGCCGACGCGCTGCTCGAACTGGGCGCCGGTGCGGTACTGCTCAAGGGCGGCCATCTGGACGAAGGCAGCCGCGTGATCGATCGCTACTTCGACGGTGTGACCCGCGAAGAATTCATCCATACGCGGCTGCCCGTGGATGCGCACGGCACCGGCTGCACGCTGGCCTCGGCCATCGCCGCGCAACTGTGCCAGGGGCTGTCCTTGCCGAACGCCTGCGAGGCGGCCATCGATTACGTCGCGCGCGGGCTGCAGGGGGGCTATTACCCCGGCCGCAGCGAAGTGCTGGTGATCGACCACTTCGGCGCGGCACGCCCGGCATGATCGACGCCTCGCCCCTGCCCGTGCAGGCCGCAGACGGCCATCGCTTCGAGCTGCTGGCGCGCGTCCCCGTGCAGCCCCGCGCGCGGCTGCTGTGGCTGCCTGCGCTGGGTGTCGCCGCACGGCACTACCTGCCCTTCGCCGAGGCGCTGGCCGCACGCGGCATCGCGGTGTACCTGCACGAGTGGCGTGGCAATGGAAGCAGCAGCCTGCGGCCCTCGCGCACGCAGGATTGGGGCTATCGGGAAATCCTCGAACAGGACCTGCCGGCGAGCCTCGCGAACGTGCCAGGGGAATCTGAAACACCGTTGATCATCGGCGGCCACAGTCTCGGCGGCCAGCTCGCCTGCTGCTTCGCGGGGCTGCATCCGCAGCGTTTTGGTCGCGTCTGGCTGGTGGCCAGCGGCACGCCGTACTGGCGTACCTTCCCTGCCCCGCGTGGCTGGACGCTGCCGCTGGTGTATCGCTTCCTGCCCTGGCTGGCCCAGCGCCAGGGGGTCCTGCACGGCAAGAAGCTCGGCTTTGGCGGCACCGAGGCACGCGGGTTGATCCGCGACTGGTCGCGCGTGGGCCTCAACAACCACTACGCGGCCGTCGGCATGGCGACCGATCTGGAGGCCGGCATGCGCGACCTGCGCGGCCAGGCCACCGCGGTGGTGATGGCGGCCGACTGGCTGGCCCCGACGGGATCGATGCAGGGCCTGCTGGACAAGATGCCGGGCATGCGTGCGCAGCTCAGCGTGATCAGTGCGCAGATGCTGGGTGCGCGTGCCGATCACTTCGCGTGGATGAAAACGCCGGAAGCCGTGGTGGAGCGGCTTTTTCATTCATTTGAATGAAGACCTTCACAAAAACCGTTGACGAATGCGACGCCGATCCGCATAATTCCGCTCCTGTTGACGCGCCCGTAGCTCAGTTGGATAGAGTACCTGGCTACGAACCAGGCGGTCGGGAGTTCGAATCTCTCCGGGCGCACCATCAACAGGGTATCGATTTCGCCGTCGGTATCAGCAATGAAAATTCGATGTAAATGCGCCCGTAGCTCAGTTGGATAGAGTACCTGGCTACGAACCAGGCGGTCGGGAGTTCGAATCTCTCCGGGCGCACCATTACATCGAACGGCAGGCTCGCCTGCCTTCCCGTCGAACGTGGCGACACGCGCGGCAGGACACACAACCAGACAATGCAAATGCGCCCGTAGCTCAGTTGGATAGAGTACCTGGCTACGAACCAGGCGGTCGGGAGTTCGAATCTCTCCGGGCGCACCATTGCATCGACGAAGACAGCAGCCATCGGTTGCTGTTTTTTTTTGCGTTGGCGCCGGCCAGCGGCCGGCACTACCGGGGGGTCATCCCTGCGGTGCGGGTGCCTGGGCCGCCTGCATCGCCATGAGATCGGCTTCACCGGGCAGCTCCGGCGCCGGGCACGCGCCACCGGCGTGATCATCATGCGCCAGCCAGTCGTCCACCACGCCGCCCAGCAGATCCACCCGCAGCGGGAGGGTGATGTGGTCTTCGCCACGCATCTCGATGTAATGCACGCGCGGGCTGGCGGCAGCCAGGCGGCGGCCCTGCCCGACCGGCACGTGCTCATCGTCCTGGCCGTGCAGCAGCAGCACGCAGGCGCGGCTGTCGGCCAGCGCGCGGGTGACGTCGACGCGATCCAGGTCCAGATCCAGGCGCTGGCTGGCGGCGGCGATCACCTGGTCGATATCCTGCCCGCCATAGCGCCAGCGCCCGTAGGCCGCCATGGCCTGCGCCTTCCATGCGGTCGGCTGCAGCGACATCAGGTGCGGGATCATGCTGCGGATCGCATCGCCAGCATTGGCGAAGGACTCCATCGCCACCACCCCGGTGACCTGCTCGCCGAGCTTGTCGGCAGTGAACAGCGCGGTGGCCGCACCGTAGGAAACGCCGAACAGGTACAGCGGCCCGACCACCTCGCCGCGCGCCTTCAACGCCGCGATGACATCGACCACGTCATCCGATTCGAACGTGCCGTAGCCGGACGGGCCGGCGCCGGAATGGCCGTGGTTGCGCAGGTCGATGGTGACCACGCGGTAGCCGGACTGCGCCAGCTGCAGCGACCACGGCAGCATCGCATCACCGTTCATCATCCAGCCGTGCAGCAGCACCACCGTGCCGCGTGGCGCCTGCGGCTGGAACGGATGCGGCAGGTCCAGCGCCATGCCGGTGCGCAGCGGCTCGCCGTTCTCGTGCTGCTGGGCCAGGTATTCGTAGCGCACCCCGTACTGCCCCGGGTCGAAGGCCCGCCAGAAGATCGGCACGCCCGCGCGGCCGGTCACGAGGCCGTGCCGGTTGGGCACGCTGTCCACCGCTTCGGCGATGCGCGCGGTGTCCAGCAGCGTGGACACGCCACCCGGCGCGATCAGCCGATCGCTCAACGAGGTCGAGGCGGCGGTGGAGGTCAGGGAGGAGCAGGCAGCCAGCCACAGGCCAGCCCCGGCCAGCAGCAACAGCAGCAAGCGCTTCATGGGGAGATGTGCGAAAACCAGACGAGTCGGGCAGGTTACCGATCAGGCCGACGGCGCTCTATCGCATCCAGATGACCGTCCGATGACAGCGAGGCCACGATTCAGCTTGACTAGCCCAGCCAGGCCTCCATGGTCGGCCACCAGCCCGCCAGCACCTCCGGGCGCTGCATGCGCTCGCGCCACCACTTCAGCGCTGCCCCCTCCTCGCCGGTGCGCCAGGCCAGCCAGAAGGTCTCATCCGGCTTGGGCTCCTCGACCTGCCGGATCACCAGCCGCCCCTCGCGCACCGCCTGCTGCACATACGGCTCGGGCAGGAAGCCGAACCCCAGTCCCGCACACTGCAGGCGGAACTTGCTGACCATGTCCGGCACGGTGACCGTCTCCTGCCCCATCAGCAGCCCCACCGTGCGCGGCAGCAGCCGCCGCGCCGAATCAGCCACGGCGATGGCACAGTGGCCGGCCAGCTGCTCGCGGCCCAGCGGCTCGGGCGCGGCTGCCAGCGGGTGCGAGGGCGCCACCGCGAACACGAAACGCACCACGCCCATCGGCTCGACCACGTAGCCCCCGCCACTGGGCCCCTCGCCTGCCCCGCCGACCAGCAGGTCCGCGCGCCGGTCCAGCAGCGCCTCCCAGGTGCCCGACAGCGATTCACTGATCAGCCGCATCCGGGTCTGTTCGGCCACCGCATTGAAAGCGCGCACGTCCTCGGCCAGCAGTGCCGGCACGAACATCGAGTCGACCGCCACGGTCAGTTCGGCCTCCCAGCCGGAGGCCACCCGCCGCACCCGCAATTCCAGCTCGCGCGCCGCCCGCAGCAGGTGGCGCCCCTCTTCCAGCAGCGCCTCCCCGGCCGGGGTCAGGTGCGCACGCGGCCCGACCCGGTCGAACAGCTGCACGCCCAGGTCCTCTTCCAGCTTGGACACGGTGTAGGAAATGGTCGAAGGCACCTTGTGCAGGGCCTTGCCGGCCGCGGCGAACGAGCCCCGGCGGTCGATGGCATCCAGGATCTGCAGGGCGTCGAGGCTGAGCTTGAGCATTCGAATTTTTCGATGATGGCTTGCAAAACTATCCGTTTTTCAAGCCGGCGGAGCAAGCGGATACTGGCCGCAACAGGAAAGGGGACGGCAGCGACCGCCCCGGACCGCCATCGAAACCATCGAACACCAAGGAGATTCCCATGCTGCAGATCCGCAAGAGCAACACCCGTGGCAAGGCCGACCATGGCTGGCTGAACTCCATGCACACCTTCTCCTTCGCCAACTATTACGACCCGCGCTACGTCAGCTTCGGCCCGCTGCGGGTGATCAACGAAGACCGCGTCCAGGGTGGCCAGGGCTTCGGCACGCACAGCCACAGCAACATGGAGATCATCTCCTACGTGCTCGGTGGCGCGCTGGAGCACAAGGACTCGATGGGCACCGGCTCGGTGCTGCGCTACGGCGACGTGCAGCGCATGAGCGCCGGCAGCGGCGTCAGCCACAGCGAGTTCAACCACTCGGCCGACGAAGCGGTGCACTTCCTGCAGATCTGGCTGTTCCCCGACCAGGAGAACATCACCCCGAGCTACCAGGAGACCCACTTCGCCCCGGACACCAAGCGCGGCCAGCTGCGCCTGATCGTCTCGCGCGATGGCCGTGAGGGGTCGCTGCTGATCCACCAGGACGCCAACATCTACGCCACGATCCTGGACGGCGACGACCGCGTCCACCTGCCACTGGCCCCGCGCCGCGGTGCCTACGTGCAGGTCGCCCGCGGGCAGCTGCAGGTCAACGGCATCACGCTGGAGACCGGCGATGCGCTGCAGGTCAGCGACGAGGCACAGCTGACGCTGGAGAACGCCAACGACGCGGAAGTCATCGTGTTCGAGCTGGCGCTGTAACCACCCGGCCTCAAACGCAGACACCCCGGTTGCCCGGGGTGTCGTTCGTTGCGTGGATCAGAATTTGTAGTTCAGCGTCAGCCGCACGTTGCGCGGCTCGCCCCAGGTGTACGTGCTGTACCAGCTGAAGATGGTGTAGTAGTGCTTGTCCAGCAGATTGTTGACGTTGAGCGTCGCCGACAGCTGGTCGTTGAACTGGTACCGCGCCATGGCGTCGAGCAGCCAGTACGGCTCCGTGCGATGGAGCTGGCTCCCGCCGGTGGCGGGGTTGGTGATGGTGCCGAACGTGCTGCCCTGCCAGCGCGCGCCGCCGCCCACGCTCCAGCCATCGGCTGCACCGGTGAGGCGGTAGCTGGTGTGCACGCTGAACTGATCTTCCGGCTCCAGCGTGGAGACCTTGGTGGACTGCTGGCGCGCGATCTTGTGCGCATAGCCGCCCTGGACCTGCCAGCCCGGCGCCAGCTGACCCGACACCTCCAGCTCGTAGCCCTTGGTGCGCACCCCCATCAGGCCTTCATAGGCGATCCCGCCGCTCGGCGTCCTGCCGCCGGTCGGTTGTGCGTAGTTGTCCTGCTCCAGCTGGAACACCGCCGCGCTGGCGTTGAGTCGGCCGTCGTAGAACTCCGCTTTCAGGCCGGCCTCGTAGCTGCGCCCTTCCATCGGATCCAGCACCCGGCCCTGTTCGTCCTGGTTGCCCTGCGGCTTGAAGATGGTGCTGTAGCTGGCGAACACCGAGAAGTTGCGGTTGAGGTCATACACCAGCCCGGCGTACGGCACGACCACGCCACTCTCGTCGGTATCCGGAGATTTATAGTTGGCGATGCGGCTGCCGACGATCAGCTTCAGCGGGTCGGCCAGGTCGAAACGGCCCACCACGTAGGCACCGCTTTCGCGGGTGACCTGGTTGTCACCGTAGCCCCACTGCCAGTCCGGCTCGGGCACGTCGCCGGTCCAGGCGTAGTAGTCGGCAACGCTGCTGACATAGCCCGGCTGCGGCGAGTAGCCGTTGTTGACCCAGCGCTTGCGCGACACGCTGCCGCCGACGACCAGCTCGTGCTGGCGGCCGAACCATTCGAACTTTCCGCTCACATATAGATCGGCCGCGTTGCTGGTGGTCTTGCCGATGTACTGGCCCAGCCACATGCTCACGCCCTCGCCGGTCACCGGATCCGGATTGCCACCGGCCGCGGCACCCAGCGAGGCGTCATACCCGTTGACCTGGTGGTTGAGCTGCAGCTTGGCGACCCAGTCATTGCCGAAGGTGTGCTCCAGCGTGGCGAAGCCGGTACGGGCGTACTGGCCCCAGCGGCTCCATTGCGCGCCGTTGTTGAACGAGCGCGGCATCTTGTTGAAATTGCCTTCGCTGTCCAGCAGCGGAATGCCGCCCCAGCTGGAACCCTCGGGATCGCTGTCCTGGTAATCGGCCCCGACGGTCAGCAACGTGCTCTCGCCGATGTCGGCCTCGAGGATGCCGTAGAACACCTCATTGCTGCGCTGGTAGTGGTCGGCATTGGAATGCCTGTCCTGGTAGGCGCCGACCACGCGGCCGCGCACGCGGCCACTTTCGGTGAGCGGCCCGCCGACATCGACCTCGGCGCGATAGCTGTCCCACGAGCCCACGCCCAGCGTGGCGCTGCCGGCCAGTTCACGGGTCGGCTTCTTGCGCACCAGGTTGATGGTCGCGCCCGGATCGCCCATGCCGGTCAGCAGGCCGGTGGCGCCCTTGAGCACTTCGATGCGGTCGTAGATGGCCATGTCGCTGAGCGTGTTGCCGGCCGAGTACGCCGAATCACGCGCCATCGGGATGCCGTCGTACTGGAAGTTCTGCACCGCGAAGCCGCGCGCGTAGTACTCGGTGCGCTCGCTGTCATAGGTGACGATGCTCACGCCGGGCGTGACCTTCATGACGTCGTCGATGCCGTTGAGGCCGAAGTCGTTCATTTCCTGCCGGGTGATCACGCTGATCGACTGCGGAGTCTGGCGCGGGCTGAGCACCAGGCGGCTCGCGGTGGCGATCGTGCCGGGCGTATACGAATCACTGCCTTCGGTCACGGTGCCGAGCTGGTTGGCGGTGACCTGCACGGTCTGCAGGGTCTGCGCGCCTTCCTTGGGCGGTGCTTCGCCACGTGGCGCCTCTTCGGCCTGCACGGCCGAGGCGGACAGGGCCAGACCCAGCACGCAGGCCATCGCCTGCATCAGCGGGGAGAGCGCGGGAACAGCACGACGGCGACCCGGGTGGATCGGGGCAACACGGAACGGAACGACGGACACGGCAATGCCTCCAGGCAGGAAGGAACTCCTCTGGCGGCGGCTGGAGGGAACGAATGGGCGGCATGATGCCGCATCCGGGGCGCCAGTGGAAGATGGGGCGACCGTTGAGGCAGAAGGCGTTCGGGGGTCGCCCCGCGCCAGACGGGGCGTGGTGGATCAGCCGCGAGGCACCGGGGCATCCGAGGCGATCAGCTTCTCCTGCTTCAGCTCGGCCCAGAACGCGGCCGGAATCGCCACGGACATGGACGCGACATTGGCCAGCACCTGTTCCGGCGTCCGCGCGCCGGGAATGACCGCCGAGACCACCTCCGGCGCATCGGCAAACTGCAGCGCCGCGGTGCGCAGATCCACACCATGGCGATCGCAGAGAGCCTGCACCTTCGCGCGCTTCTCCGGCGCCCACGACGGCACCTTGCCGTCATAGAGATACCGGTCGCGACCGGCCAGGTAACCGGCCAGCAGCGGCGAACCGACCACCACCGACGCACCGTGTGCTGCGATCTTCGGGAAGGTGTCATGCAACGCCTGCTCGTGGTCCAGCAGCGAGTACTGGCAGGCGAGCAGGAAGATGTCCGGATCCGCCTCGGCCACCGCACGCAGGGCGGGCTCGGGACGGTTCACACCGAAGCCCCACGCCTTGATCAACCCCTCCTCGCGCATGCGGGTCAGCGCCGGCATCGCGCCCTTCGCAGCTTCCGCGAAACGCTGCTCCCAGGGCATGCCCAGGTCTTTCTCGTTGTCCGGCGACAGGTCATGGATGAAGACCACGTCCAGCTGCGACACACCCAGCCGGTTGAGGCTGTCCTCCACCGAACGCCGCGTACCGTCCGCGGAGTAGTCGTAGCGGTAATGGAACGGCGACGGATCCTTCCACATCACCTCCTGCAGCTCACCGGCGGTCGCCGTCAGCAGGCGGCCGACCTTGGTCGACAGCGTGTACTCGCGCGCCGGGTGGTTGTGCAGGTGATGGCCGTACCGACGCTCGCTCAGGCCAAGCCCGTACCAGGGCGAGGTATCGAAGTAGCGCACCCCGGCCGCGTACGCTGCGACCAGGGTGGCTTCGCTCTGCGCATCGGTCGCGGCCTCGAAACCATTGCCGATCGCGACGCCGCCCAGGCCCAGGCGGGTGTGCGGACGGTAACGCCTGTGCTGTTGCGCGGGATTGCCAGGCAACGGCTTTGCCGCAGCGTTGCCGCGGGTGGGCAGCACACTGCCCGGGCCGGCGGACTGCGCCATCAGCGGCGAGGCGGCGAACGCTGCGGTACCGGCGGCGGCAACGGAGAGGAAGTGGCGGCGTGTGTTCACGGCGACTCCTGTTTCTGCGGGGGAAGCGGTCACCTTCGCAGAGCGGCGGTGCAGAGCATGCCGTTGCCGCGTCAAGGCAGCGGCAACACGGCCCGTTCCCGCCCCGCGGATGTTCAGCCCTGGCCAGCGCCTGCGGCAAGAAGCAGCGTCTCGATCTCGCGGTAGCCGCGCTGGCGTGCATGCTGCAGCGGGCTCACGCCTTCACCGTCGGGCAGGTTCACATCCGCGCCTGCCGCGATGAGCTGACGGACGATCTCGACATGCCGTGGGCCGCCATCGGCGAGGATGATCGCCTCCAGCAGCGCGGTCCACTGCAGGTTGTTGACGTGATCCACATCGACACCGGCCGCGATCAGCGTCACCACGGTCTCCACGTGCCCACGTTCGGCCGCTGGAATGAGTGCGGTGCCACCGTAGCGGTTGGTGCTCTTCAGGTCCGCACCGGCTGCCAGCGTCGCACGCAGGATGTCGAGATGGCCGCGCGCACCGGCGTAGAGATACGGGCTGTCCTGGATCGCGTCCTTGGCATTGACGTCGGCACCGGCCTGGATCAGCGCCAGCGCGGCCTCCACCTGGTTGTGGTGGGTCGCGACCAGCAACGGCGTCGCCTTCGCCACGCCGCGCGCATCCACCCGGGCGCCCTGCCCCAGCAGCGTACGCACCGCAGCGGCGTCACCTTTCTCCGCCGCCCGATGCAGCCGCTCTTCCAACGAGGCAGCACTGGCCGGCATGACCATGCCCATCAGCAGGCTCATGACCACCCAACCACGCAGCGACCTCCGTCCCATCGACATGTTCCTGCTCCTTCCACGGGGGCGCCCGGTGGGACGCCGCTGGAGAACGACCGTAGCCGAGCCGCCGCGCCGGTACCAATGAAGATTGGGGATCGACGGCATTCGCCATCCGAATGTGCGGGCCGGCGCCCGTTCCGCCGATTTCATGCGACGCTGCGCGCGACATTCGACACGGACGCACATCGCCATGCTGCATCACATTTCCCTGGGCGTGCGCGATCTCGCGCGTGCCGCCGCCTTCCACGATGCCGCGCTCGGCGCACTGGGCATGCGCCGCGTCTTCGAAGACGACGAGGCCATCGGATATGGCTACGCGGAGGATGAGGATCTGGTGTGCCTGAAACTGCGGGCCGATGCGGCAGCGCCCGGACCTGGATTCCACCTGGCGTTCGGCGCCCCGTCCCGCCCGGCCGTGGACGCGTTCCATCGCGATGCGCTGGCGGTCGGCGGCACCTGCAATGGTGCGCCGGGACTGCGCGAGGACTATGGCGATCACTACTACGCCGCGTTCCTGATCGACCCGGACGGGCATCGGATCGAAGCGGTCTGCAAGACGGTCGTTTGAACCGGATCGCACAAAGAAAAAGGCCTCCGTACTTGCGTACGGAGGCCTTCTCTACAACTGGCGGAGCGGGAGGGATTCGAACCCTCGATAGAGTTTTAAGCCCTATACTCCCTTAGCAGGGGAGCCCCTTCAGCCACTCGGGCACCGCTCCAGTGTTCTTGGTCCGCCGCCGTGATGAATCATCTCAGCGGGGGCGCGAATAATAACGTTTTCCGCGCCCTCAGGTAAAGCCTTAATCCGAAGAATTTTCACTTCCGGATGCATTCGGCTCATCACCGCGCTGGATGCGCTGGTAAATCTCTTCGCGGTGCACGGCCACGTCCTTAGGAGCGGTGATACCGATACGCACCTGGTTGCCCTTGACGCCGAGCACGGTCACGCTGACCGAGTCACCGATCATCAGGGTTTCGCCTACACGGCGAGTCAGGATCAACATTTGTTCAAGTCTCCAGGGGAACCGGTGGTGGCATTTCCCCACCGGCTTGGCGCCCCGGCAAGAGCGCCCCACGACAACGGGAAAAGATTCGCCATAGTACCGTCAGGCCTCCCGACCCATCAAGGAGCAGGAGGCTTCAGGCTGTTCAGATACGGGGGGTGACCCAGTCGACGACCGCAGCCAGTGCAGAAGCAAGGGCGGGCCCGTCCTCACCACCACCCTGGGCGAGGTCCGGGCGGCCGCCGCCCTTGCCCCCGATCTGACTGGCGATATGGGCCAACAGTTCCCCGGCCTTGACCTTGCCCATTGCGCTGCCGTTCACGCCCGCGACCAGGGCCGCCTTGCCGTCCTGGGTGCCGGCCAGCACGATCACCGCGTTGCCGAGCTGCTGCTTGAGGCGATCGATCGCATCGCGCAGCGCCTTGGCATCAAAGCCTTCCAGGCGCGCGGCCAGGATCTTGATGCCGTTGACCTCGACCGCGGCGGCGCCGAGATCGGCGGTCGCACCGGCGGCCTGCTTGGCCTTGAGCGCCTCGAGCTCGCGCTCGAGCTTCTTCTGGCGTTCGCCCAGCTGGCGGATCTTGTCGACCACGTCGCCGGCGTTGCCGCCGAGCAGTGCGGCCGCTTCGCTCAACTGCGCTTCTTCATCGGCCACGTAATCCAGCGCGCCCTGCCCGGTCACCGCTTCGATACGGCGCACGCCCGAGGACACACCGCCTTCAGCGGTGATCTTGAACAGGCCGATGTCACCGGTGCGCGACACATGCGTACCGCCACACAGTTCGGTGGAGTAATCGCCCATCTTCAGCACACGCACGTGCTCGCCGTACTTCTCGCCGAACAGCGCCATCGCACCGAAGTCGAGCGCTTCCTGCATGCCCATGTTGTGGACTTCGGCCGCGTTGTTGGCGCGTACCTGCTCGTTGACCTTGCGTTCGATGATCGCCAGGTCCTCGGCGCTGATCGGCGCGAAGTGCGAGAAGTCGAAGCGCAGGCGATCGGGTGCGACCAGCGAGCCCTTCTGCTGCACGTGGGTGCCCAGCACTTCGCGCAGGGCGGCATGCAGCAGGTGGGTGGCCGAGTGGTTGAGGATGGTCGCGCCGCGGCGCTGGCCATCGACCTGGCCGGACAGCACGTCGCCAACCTTCAGGGTGCCGGAGGTGATCCTGCCCACGTGCCCATGGAACTGGCCCGCGAATTTCTGGGTGTCGCTGACCTGCAGCTGCAGGCCTGCGGCGGTGAGCACGCCGGTATCACCGACCTGGCCGCCGGACTCGGCATAGAACGGGGTCTGGTCGGTGATCACAATGACCTCCTCGCCCGCCTGCGCGGCCTGCACCGGACGGCCGTCCTTGAGCACGGCGACCACGCTCAGTCCATCGGCCTGCAGGCGGTCGTAGCCCAGGAACACGGTCGGCTTGAGGGTGGCCACCAGATCGGCCGACAGGGTCACCCCACCGCCAAACTTGCCGGCCGCCCGTGCGGTCTCGCGCTGCTGTTCCATCGCTGCGTCGAAGCCGGGCAAATCCACCGATAGACCACGCTCGCGAGCAATATCTGCCGTCAGATCGACGGGGAAGCCGTAGGTGTCGTAAAGGCGGAAAAGCAGCTGTCCGCTCAATTCGAGCCCCCTCCAATCCCGGGCGACAAGATTTACTGAAATTCCGTTTTGCCTGGCGATCTGACTTGCCAAGGTCTGGGCGAAATCCCCTTCTGGGTCTTCGCACACGAGAACAGAATGGACCACTCGCTCGCCCAAGGATGCGCTTTCTTCATGGAACATGCACTCTGTCGCTTCGGCATGCGCTTTGAAGCCAGCTTGTTTCCAGTTGGATTCGTTACGCTTCGCCCAAGCAGTAGCCTGCAAAGAATCTAGAGCTTGATCGAGTAGCTTCATCCCAGTGTCCAGCGTCTCGGCGAAACGCTCTTCCTCGGCCTGCAGCGCGCGCACCACCGTATCGGCCTGGGCCGGAAGTTCCGGATAGGCCACGCCCATCTGCTCGACCAGGGTCGGCACCAGCTTGCTGAAGAACGGCTGGCGCACGCCCAGCATCCAGCCATGGCGCAGGGCGCGGCGGATGATCCGGCGCAGCACATACCCACGGCCTTCGTTGGACGGCAGCACGCCATCGACGATCAGGAACGAGCAGGCGCGGATGTGATCGGCGATCACGCGCAGCGACTTGTTTTCCAGATCGGCCATGCCGGTCAGCTCGCTGGCCTTGCGGATCAGTGCCTGGAACAGGTCGATCTCGTAGTTGGTGTGGACGTGCTGCAGGATCGCGGCCAGACGCTCCAGGCCCATGCCGGTATCCACGCAAGGCGCCGGCAGCGGCACCAGGGTGCCGTCGGGCTGGCGGTCGAACTGCATGAAGACCAGGTTCCAGATTTCGATGAAGCGGTCGCCGTCTTCATCCGGCGAGCCCGGGGGGCCACCGGCGATATGGTCGCCATGGTCATAGAAGATTTCGGTGCACGGGCCGCACGGGCCGGTCTCGGCCATCTGCCAGAAGTTGTCCGAGGCAAACGGCGCGCCCTTGTTGTCGCCGATGCGCACGATCCGCTCTTCCGGAATGCCCACCATGTCGCGCCACAGCGCGTAGGCCTCGTCATCGGTCTGGTAGACGGTGACCAGCAGGCGCTCGGCCGGCAGCTTCCAGACCTGGGTCAGCAGCTCCCAGGCCCAGGCGATGGCGTCCTTCTTGAAGTAATCGCCGAACGACCAGTTGCCCAGCATTTCGAAGAAGGTGTGGTGGCGCGCGGTGTAACCGACCTGGTCCAGATCGTTGTGCTTGCCACCGGCGCGCAGGCAGCGCTGGACGTCGGCCGCGCGCACGTAGCTGCGCTTCTCGGCGCCAAGGAACACGTCCTTGAACTGCACCATGCCGGAGTTGGTGAACAGCAGAGTCGGATCATTGCCCGGCACCAGCGGCGCCGACGGCACGATCGTATGGCCTTTGCCCTTGAAGAACTCAAGGAAATCGCTGCGGATCTGGGAGGTAGTGAATTTGACGGATGCGTTCATGGGGGGCTGGCTTTGTGCGGGCCGGTCAGTCCCTGGCACGCAGCCCCAATGGCCGGGTGTCAACTGCAGGACCGCCGAAACCACAAAGGGTATCAGGCCCGGGCCGCTCAGTCCTCAGGGTCGTAGCGGGTGGCCTGGCGGATACTGTCGCCGGGGAACCCGCGGCGGGCCAGAAGATCGGCGGCTTTGCGCCGCGCAGGCAGTTCCTGCGGGCCGGCGTCGCCGAAACGGCGGCAGACCAGGTCGCGGGCGTTCTCGGTCCAATCGCCTTCAAAGGTGTCCATGGCGGCGGCGATCTGGTCGCTGTCCAGTCCATGCGTGCCCAGTTCGGCGCGGATGTGGATCGGGCCATAGCCCGTGTTGGCCCGGATCCGGACCAGGTTCTCGGCAAACCGGGTGTCATCCTGCCAGCCGGCCTCGGCCAGCTTGGCGACGGCCGCCTCGGCCGCCTCGTTCTCGATGCCACGCGCCTGGAGCTTACGGGTCAGTTCTTTACGCGAATGCTCGCGGCGCACCAGCAGCCCCAACGCCCGCTGGACCGGCGTCTGTTCCTGGACACGGCGCTTGCGCCGGGGTGCGGGGGCTTCGGAGTCTTGCATGGCAGTGGTCCATTACAGTGCGCCGTCCTTGGCGCCATCCCGTCGGGGATACGTGAAACTGCAGGACAGGGCGAGCGTCACTGACGGCGCTGCCCTGCCCCGCAGGAAACTCATTCGGCGTCGTCTTCGGCCTCGTCGCCGCCTTCGCGCACGGCTTCTTCCGGCTGGAACTTCTCGCGCAGCTCGGCTTCCAGGCGCTGGGCAATCTGCGGGTTGTCGCGCAGGTAGCCGCGGGCGTTGTCCTTGCCCTGGCCGATGCGCTCTTCGCCGTAGCTGTACCAGGCGCCGGCCTTCTCGACCAGCTTGGCTTCCACGCCCATGTCGATCAGTTCGCCTTCGCGGCTGATGCCTTCGCCGTACAGGATCTCGGTAATGACCTGCTTGAACGGCGGTGCCAGCTTGTTCTTGACCACCTTGATCTTGGTCTGGTTGCCGATGATCTCGTCGCCCTTCTTGATCGCGCCGATACGGCGGATGTCCAGGCGCACCGAGGCATAGAACTTCAGCGCGTTGCCGCCGGTGGTCACTTCCGGGCTCTGGCCCGGCATCATCACGCCGATCTTGTGGCGCAGCTGGTTGATGAAGACCACCAGGGTGTTGGAGCGCTTGATGTTGCCGGTCAGCTTGCGCAGGGCCTGGCTCATCAGGCGGGCCTGCAGGCCCGGCAGCTGGTCGCCCATTTCGCCTTCGATTTCGGCCTTCGGGGTCAGCGCGGCGACCGAGTCGATCACCACGATGTCCACCGAGCTCGACCGCACCAGCATGTCGGCGATTTCCAGAGCCTGCTCACCGGTATCCGGCTGCGAGAGCAGCAGGTCGTCCACGTTGACGCCCAGCTTGGCGGCGTAGATCGGATCCAGCGCGTGCTCGGCATCGATGAAGGCGGCGGTACCGCCCTTCTTCTGGCATTCGGCGATCGCCTGCAGGGTCAGGGTGGTCTTGCCCGAGGATTCCGGACCGTAGATCTCCACGACACGGCCCTTGGGCAGGCCACCGATACCGAGGGCGATATCCAGCATCAGCGAACCGGTGGGGATGACCTCGACCGCCTCGACGACGCGGTCGCCCATGCGCATCACGGCGCCCTTGCCGAACTGCTTTTCGATCTGGCTCAGCGCGGCGGTGAGGGCGCGCTTTTTGTTTTCGTCCATCGGAGTGGTCCTTGCAGAGGTCGTATCGGTGGAGGTGCTGTCTTTGGAAGTCTTCTTGGCCATGGGTTCACTTTAAGGCTGGCGTATCGCACGGGCTGAGATTCTGCCCGGCGTTCGGAAAAAAAGTATCGGACATCCGTACCAACCTCAGCAGAACCAGAGATGTGCCACAAAAGACCGCGCGTAATAGAGGGGAAAACCGGGTCAGCGGTTGGGCCGCAGCAACCCGCAATAGAGGCCTTCAATGGCGAAGTCCTGGTCGGGCAGCACTTCGATCGGCTTGTAATCGGGGTTGCGCGGCAGCAGGCGGATCCGGTCCTTGCCCATCTTCAGCAGCTTGACCGTGATCTCGTCATCGATGCGGGCCACCACGATCTGGCCGGACCGGGCGTCGCGGGTGCGGTGCACGCCGATCAGGTCGCCGTCGAAGATGCCTTCGTCGATCATCGAGTCGCCCTGCACCTTCAGCAGGTAATCCGGTGCCGGCGAGAAGAACACCCGGTCCAGGACCACGAAATCGTCCGAGCCGATATCCGCCCCGATCGGCAGACCGGCCGCGACCCGGCCCAGCACCGGCAGGCGCAGGACGTGGTCCGGCAGCGCCGAGGCGGGCAGCGATTCGGGCAGGCCGCTCTGCAGCGACGGCGCCTGGACCAGCCGGATGCCGCGGGCCTGGCCCGGGATGCGACGGATCGCCCCGGCCTGCTCCAGCGCCTCGAGGTGGTACTGCGCGGCCCGGACGCCCTTGAAGCCGAACGCACGGGCGATTTCAGTCTGCGACGGCGGTGCGCCATCGGTCTCTATACGCTCGGCGATCAACTGCAGGATCGCCTGCTGGGTATCGGTCAGGTCCATGGTTAGTAGTATTACTACTAACGATGCGGGCACGCAAGTGCCCGCAGAGGAAGAGCAGATAGAAGAAGGGCGGTCCCGCCCCGGCCGAAGCCGCCAGCAACACTTGTAGCCACCGACCGTTGGTCGGTGACCGCGCGCAGCGCGGCAATGCCTGACGGCGCGGGCGCATGTCGCTTGCGGCCATCTCTCCGGCGTTTAGCCTCTGCCATCTCTTGGGTCAGGCATTCGTGGGGGCCGGATGAGGAGCAGCCACGCATGGCGTGGCTCTACCCGTGGCAGCGGTGACGGACCGGCGCAGCCACGCATGGCGTGGCTCTACCCGTGGACGCGGTGACGGACCGGCGCAGCCACGCGTGGCGTGGCGCAACCGGGAAGCGGTGACGGGCCGGTCAGGAAGGAGCGTCAGACCGACGGTCGGACCTACACGGAATCCCCCGCTTGGGCAGGAGATTCCGGGGATCCTTCGGATCCCAGCGGCAAGAACCCTACGGGTTCTTGCCGCTGCGCCAGATCGAAAACAGGATCCACACCCCACAGAACCCGGCGCCGATGAAGCCGGCCACGCCCAGCGCGAGCAGCCAGCGGCTGGAGATGCCGCCGACGCTGTGCATGACGATCGAGGAGCCGATGATCAGCGCGGCAGTCACGATCCCCATCACCAGCCGGTTGGCGGCGCGGTTGACCTGGTCGCCGAAGCCCTGCAGCGCGGTGGTTTCGATCTTGAGCTGGAGCCGTCCGCGGCGCGCCATCTGCAGCAGGCGGCGCACATCGCGCGGCAGATCGCCAACCAGGTCCATCACCCCGACCAGGCTGCGCTTGCCGCGCTTGAGCATTGCGCCGGGCGAGTAGCGCTGCCACATCACGCGCTCCAGATAGGGACGTGCGGCACTGGCCATGTCGAACTGCGGATCGAGCTGGCGCCCCATGCCTTCCAGGGTGAGGAAGGTCTTGATCATCAGCGCGAGGTCGGCCGGCAGGGTCAACGCGTACTGGCGCAGCAGCTGGGTGATGTTGCCCAGCATCAGGCCCATGTGCAGGTCTTTCAGCGGCACACCGCGGTACTGGTCGACGAAGGTGCTGATGTCCTGCTGCAGCCGCGATTCATCGACCTCCACGCCCCCGGCCCAGTCCAGCAGCACGTCGGCCACCTGTTCCGGCTCCTGGGTGACCAGGCCATGCAGCAATTGGGCGACCTGGAAACGGCGCTGCTCGGAGATCGCACCGACCATGCCGAAATCGATCACGCCGATGCGGCCGTCACGCAGGTAGATGATGTTGCCCGGGTGCGGGTCGGCGTGGAAACAGCCATCTTCCAGCACCATCTTCAGCACGATGCGCGCACCGGTGCGCGCCAGCTGCACGCGGTCGAGACCGGCTGCATCGACGCCGACCAGGTCACGGCCGGGAATGCCGTCGACGAAGTCCTGCACGTTGAGGCTCTCGCAGGTCCACTCCCAGTGCACGTTGGGGATCAGGATGTCCTCGCGGCCCTGGAAGTTGCGTGCGATGCGCTCGGCATTGCGGCATTCGGCGGCAAAATCCAGTTCCCGGCGCAGCGAGACCTGGAACTGCTGCACGACTTCAGCCGGGCGGTAGCGCTGCAGGTCGGGCAGGCGCGCTTCAACGATTTCGGCCAGCCGCGCCAGCAGGCGCAGATCGGCCTCGATGACGTCACGGATTCCCGGCCGCCGGATCTTCAGCACCACCGCGGTGCCGTCGTGCAGGGTCGCGCGGTGGGCCTGTGCCAGCGACGCCGCCGCCATCGGCGTTTCATCCAGCCACGCGAACACCTCGGTCGCGGGCGCGCCAAGATCGCGCTCCAGCTGATCGCGCACCTGTGCATACGGCAACGCGGGCACGGCGTTCTGCAGTTCGGAGAATTCAGCGATCCAGTCCGGCGGAAACAGGTCCACGCGGGTCGCCAGCACCTGGCCGAGTTTGACGAAGGTGGGGCCCAGGTCTTCCATCGCTCGGCGCACGCGCACCGGCGCGGTCATCCGCAGCATCTGCTGGGTGTCGTTCCAGTGCAGCAGCCGGCCGGCACGTTCGAGCACATCGGCCAGGCCAATGCGGCGCACCAGGTCGCCGAAGCCATAGCGGATCAGGACCGACGCGATTTCCTGCAATCGCCCCAGGTCACGCACGGTACCCAGCGTTTCCCACATCGGCCCACTCTCCTGTCAGCACACCCGGTCAGGATGTCACAACAGCGGGAAGATTCCGGTCAGTGCCTGCTGCACGGTCTGCCGCCGTATGGCTTCGCGGTCGCCCTCGAACTGGAACAGCTGCGCACGCGCGTAGCCGCCACGGCCCTTCCAGCCGATCCAGACGCTGCCCACCGGCTTGTCCTCGCTGCCGCCGCCGGGCCCGGCAATGCCGGTCACCGCCACGGCGATGCCGGCACCGGAATTGATCAGCGCACCGGAGACCATTTCCAGCACGGTCTCGCGGCTGACCGCACCGAACTGCTCCAGGGTCTGCGCACGTACGCCGAGCAGGCGTTGTTTGGCTTCATAGCTGTAGACGACCATGCCGCAGTCGAAGAACGCCGAGGAGCCGGCGATATCGGTCATCGCCTTGGCGATCCAGCCGCCACTGCAGCTTTCGGCGGTCACCAGCTGCAGCGAGGCCTGCTGCAGGCGCTGGCCCACGTCACTGGCGAGGGCGCCCAGCTCGGCGTCGGAAGGAACGGTCATGGGGAAATCCTGGATCAACGGGGGGACGAACGCCCCCTGTTTTAGCCGAAAACGTGGGTGGTGTCGTGTGTCCGCGGGTGCGACGGAGGGTCGCGCTTCCTCAGGATCAAGGGCGCCGGCCAGTGGCCGGCACACCCATCACCATTCCGGGAGCTTCTCCGGGAGCATCGCGCGGATCGGCTCGCCGCCCTCGCCGGCCGCCAGCTTCTCGGCCTCGGCGATCGGGATCTCGACCTGGAGCAGCCAACCGTCTTCGTCGGTGACTTCGCTGCGTACGACCTCCAGCTGATGCAGGCGCGACCGCAGGCGACCGGCACTTGGCGGCAACCGCAGCTCGCCGCTGACATGCTGCAGGCCCAGGCGCTTGCCCAGCACGGACTGCAGCAGCGGCAGGCCGACATTGTCGCGGGCGGAAATCCAGACCCGCTCGCGGCGTGCGCTGTCCGGGATGCCATCCTGGCCATCGTGGCGCACTTCGGCCCCGTCGATACGGTCGATCTTGTTGAACACCAGCAACTGCGGCAGATCGCCCGCGCCGATGGCGGTCAGGACTTCATCGACCTGCGCGATGCGTTCCTCGCGGTGCGGATCGGCGGCATCGACGAGATGCAGCAGGAAGTCCGCTTCGCGGGCTTCGGACAAGGTCGACCGGAACGCGGCCACCAGATCATGCGGCAGGTCGCGGACGAAGCCGACGGTATCGGCGAGCACCACGCTGCCGCCCGGCAGCGCGATGCGGCGCACGGTCGGGTCCAGCGTCGCGAACAACTGGTCCGCGGCGTAGGCCTCGGCACCGGTCAACGCGTTGAACAGGGTCGACTTGCCGGCGTTGGTATAGCCCACCAGGGCCACGCGCGGCAGCTCGCTGCGCAGCCGGGCACGGCGCATCTGGGTGCGCTGCACTTCCACCTTTTCCAGCTTCTTCTGCAGCTGCTCCACCCGCTTCTGCAGCAGGCGGCGATCGGTTTCCAGCTGGGTTTCACCCGGCCCGCGCAGGCCGATGGAACCGCCGCGCTGGCGCTCCAGATGGGTCCAGCCGCGGATCAGCCGCGTGGACATGTGGCGCAGCTGCGCCAGCTCCACCTGCAGCTTGCCTTCGTGGCTGCGCGCGCGCTGGGCGAAGATGTCCAGGATCAGCCCGGTGCGGTCGATCACGCGCCGCTCCAGGAAGCGCTCCAGGTTGCGCTCCTGCCCCGGCGACAGCGCATGGTTGACCAGGATCAGGTCGGCACCGGTCGCATCGGCCGCGGCCTTGACCTCGTCCAGCTTGCCGCTGCCGATCAGGATCGACGGATTGGGCCGATCGATGCGCGCGGTCAGGGTGGCCGCGATGCTGGCCCCGGCAGAGCGGGCCAGATCGGTGAACTCTTCAAGCACGTCGTCTTCGAGCCGGCCGGCATGCGGCTGGATCAGGAGTGCGTGTTCGCCTCGCTTGGAACGGTCAAACACGCAGTTCTCCAGAAATTTTCACACTGTCACTCAACGTCGTCATCACCTTGGACGCCTTCGGCGCCATCATTGGATTGCACATAGCCACCACCGGGCCCGACCTTGACGTTGCGCGCCGGAACGACGGTCGAGATGGCGTGCTTGTACACCATCTGGCTCACCGTGTTACGCAGCAGCACCACGAACTGGTCGAACGATTCAATCGTCCCCTGCAGCTTGATGCCATTGACCAGATACACCGACACCGGCACACGTTCGCGCCGAAGTGCATTCAGAAACGGATCCTGCAGCGATTGCCCCTTGGACATTGCACACTCCTGATTATTGTTTTTATGGTCTTCCGGCAGTTGCCACGGCCCCCGCCGCCCGCCGGAACCCTTGATGGTACACGGGGTGGAGGCGTGAAGGCGTGGACTCAGCGTGCGACGAAGGTCGACACCGCATCCGCCAGGGAAGCCCTGTCTAAATGGGGATCGAACCAGCGCGCATCAAGCTCCCCGCGCAGCCAGGTCAGCTGGCGCTTGGCCAGCTGACGGGTAGCCTGGATGCCGCGGTCACGGAACGCCGCCGCCGTACCCTGCCCGTCCAGATACTCCCAGGCCTGCCGGTAGCCCACCGCGCGCACCGCTGGGAGATCCAGCGGCACCGCGACCCCGGCCATGGCAGGAAGGGCCCGCAGCGCGCGGACTTCGTCCAGGAACCCGTGGGCCAGCATGGCGTCGAAACGGGTCTCGATGCGCTGGTGCAGCACCGAGCGTTCGCGCGGTGCCAGGACCAGTTTGAGCGCCCGCACCGGCAGCCGGTCCACGCCAGGCAGCTTCTGCCACTCGCTGATCGGGGTGCCGGTCAAGCGATGGACTTCCAGCGCCCGCTGGATGCGTTGCGGGTCGGTGGCGTGAATGCGCTTTGCAGCGGCCGGATCGATGCCGGCCAGCTGCGCATGCATCGCCGCCCAGCCATGCTCGGCCGCCTCGGCCGCGATCTGCGCGCGCACCGCCGGATCGGCTTCGGGCATCGGCGACAGGCCCTGCAGCAGGGCGCGGAAATACAGCCCAGTGCCGCCGGCAAGGATCGGCATGCGCCCGCGCGCGATGATGTCGCGGACGGCACGCGCCGCGTCGCTGGCGAACTCCGCCGCCGAATAGGTCTGCCACGGGTCGCGCACATCGAGCAGATGGTGCGGCGCCTGCGCGCGCTCGGCCGCATCGGGCTTGGCCGACCCGATATCCAACCCGCGATAGACCAGCGCCGAATCGACGCTGACGATCTCACCGTCCAGCTGCTGGGCCAGCGCGATCGCGGTGGCGGTCTTGCCCGACGCGGTCGGGCCCATGACCGCGATCGCCAGCGGGCGCCGATCGACGGCCATCAGTCCTCGTCCGGCCAGCGCGGCATCGCCGGGGCGGCGGACACCCGCGGCATCGGGACGGCATCGACCGCTGCCCACACCTTCAGGGCATCGACCGTGGCCGCGACATCGTGCACGCGCAGCAGCGTCGCGCCGCGCTGGGCGGCGATCAGGTGCGCGGCCACCGAACCGGCCACGCGGTCACGCGGCTGCTCGCGACCGGTCAGTTCACCGATGCTGCGCTTGCGCGACAGGCCGGCCAGCATCGGCACGCCGAGCTCGAGGAACCGGTCCGAGCGCGCCAGCAGGGTCATGTTGTGTTCGGTGGTCTTGCCGAAGCCGAAGCCCAGATCGATGATCAGGTGCTTCTTGGCGACGCCAGCCATCTCGGCCTGGAACATGCGCTCGGTCAGGAAGCGATGCACTTCGGCGACCACGTCATCGTAGTGTGGGGTGTCCTGCATGCTGCCCGGCTCGCCCTGCATGTGCATCAGCACCACCGGCACGCCGAGGTCGGCGGCGGCGTCCAGCGCCCCCGGCTGGCGCAGTGCATGGATGTCATTGATCAGGCCGGCACCGGCCGCGACGGCGGCACGCATCACCTCGGGCTTGAAGGTATCGATGCTGATCGGCACGGTGGTTTCGCGTGCCAGGCGCTCGATCACCGGGATGACCCGGCGCAGTTCTTCGTCCAGCGGCACCGGCGCACTGCCGGGCCGGGTCGACTCGCCGCCGATGTCGAGCAGGTCGGCGCCCTCGGCCACCAGCTGCAGGCCGTGTGCGACCGCGGCCTCGACGCTGTCGTGGTCACCGCCGTCGGAAAACGAATCCGGGGTGACATTGACGATGCCCATGACCCGCGGGCGATCCAGCCGCAGCAGTCGGCCGCCGCAATCGAGCTGGGGGGAGATATCGAACATGGGCAGATCCACGAAGTACGCCAGCGCGTAGTTTACGCCCGCGTACCGCTGCCAGCCCGGTGGTAGCGGGCGCACTCCCCGGCATGCACATCCGCCGCGCTGGCGGAGAGCGGACGCTCAGCGCTGCTGGCGGCGCTTGCGCTCCACGTAGACGGTCTTGGCGATGCTCATCAACACGCCGACCGCAATGCCGATGCCGGCGCCGAGCAGGAAGTTGTCGCGGGTCAGGCCGATGGCCACGCCGATGATCGTGGCGATCACCATTTCGGTGGTATGCGAGATCGGCTGCGGCGGGGGTGCGGACATGGCGACTCCAGAACGGGAACGAATACGGTGTCCCATTATGACCTGCCGGAAACGACGAAGGCCGGGTTTCCCCGGCCTTCGTCACTTACGTGGGCAACACTCAGATCTGCTCGGCAGGACCGGCGATCGGCGCGACCGGACGGGCATCGCCGCCCTTGTCGTTGTTGTTGCCGCCATCCTTGTTGCTGGGCGACTTGTCCCAGCCCATCGGCGGCGGCGGATCGCGGCCTTCCATCACGGCGTTGATCTGCGGCGCATCGATGGTCTCGTACTGCAGCAGCAGCTGGGACATCGTGTGCAGCTTGTCGAGGTTGGCGGTCAGCAGCTCCGTGGTCCGGGCGTAGGCCTTGTCCAGGATGCTGCGGACGACTTCGTCGATGCGGCGCGCGGTGTCGTCGGAGACGCTCTTGTGCTGCGTCACCGAACGGCCGAGGAACACTTCATCGTCCTCTTCGCCGTAGGCGATCGGGCCGAGCTCGTCGGACAGGCCCCACTTGGTGACCATGTTGCGGGCCATCTTGGTGGCGCGCTCGATGTCGTTGGAGGCACCGGTGGTGACCTTGTCTGTGCCGAAGATCAGCTCTTCGGCAACGCGGCCACCGTACAGCGAGCACAGCTGCGACTCGATCGCGACGCGGTTCATCGAGTACTTGTCGCCTTCCGGCAGGTACATCGTCACGCCCAGCGCACGGCCGCGCGGAATGATGGTGACCTTGTAGACCGGATCGTGCTCGGGCACCAGGCGGCCGACGATGGCGTGGCCGGCTTCGTGATAGGCGGTGAGCGTCTTTTCTTCTTCGCTCATCGCCATCGAACGGCGCTCGGCACCCATCAGGATCTTGTCGCGGGCACGATCGAAGTGGTCCATGCGGACTTCCTTCTCACCGCCACGCGCGGCAAACAGCGCTGCTTCGTTGGCCAGGTTGGCCAGGTCCGCACCGGAGAAGCCCGGGGTACCCCGCGCGATCACCATCGGCTCGACATCGTCGGCCAGCGGCAGCTTGCGCATGTGCACCTTGAGGATCTGCTCGCGGCCCTTGACGTCCGGCAGGCCGACCACGACCTGGCGGTCGAAACGGCCCGGGCGCAGCAGCGCCGGATCCAGCACGTCCGGACGGTTGGTGGCGGCGATGACGATCACGCCCTCGCCTCCCTCGAAGCCGTCCATTTCGACCAGCAGCTGGTTCAGGGTCTGCTCGCGCTCGTCATGACCGCCGCCCAGGCCGGCACCACGGTGGCGACCGACGGCGTCGATTTCATCGATGAAGATGATGCACGGCGCCTGCTTCTTGGCCTGTTCGAACATGTCGCGCACGCGGCTGGCGCCGACGCCGACGAACATTTCCACGAAGTCCGAACCGGAGATCGAGAAGAACGGCACCTTGGCTTCGCCGGCGATCGCACGGGCCAGCAGGGTCTTGCCGGTACCCGGCGGGCCGACCATCAGCACGCCGCGCGGAATCTTGCCGCCCAGCTTGGTGAACTTGGTCGGGTCGCGCAGGAAGTCGACCAGCTCGCCGACTTCTTCCTTGGCTTCGTCGCAACCAGCGACGTCGGCGAAGGTGACCTTGATCTGGTCTTCGCCCTGCAGCTTGGCGCGCGACTTGCCGAAGGACATCGCGCCCTTGGCACCGCCGCCGCCACCCTGCATCTGGCGCATGATGAAAATCCAGAAGCCGATGATCAGGATCACCGGGAGGAAGTTCATCAGGATCGCGCCCAGCGAGATGCCGCTGGACGGGGGCGCCTGCTCGAATTCCACTTTCTTGCCACGCAGCACGTTGATCAGGTCGCGATCGTAGGGCGCGGTGATGGTGCTGGTCTGGCCGCTGCGGGTGGTGTAGGTCACATCATTGGCACCGCCGCGCATTTCGCCCAGCACTACCTTCTGGATGTTGCCGCTGTCCACCTGGTCCAGGAACTGCGAGTACGTCGCGCCCTGTGCGCCGGCTCCGCTGCTCTTCGGCGAGAAGCTCTGGAAGACCACCATCAGCACGACGGCGACGACCACCCATAGCAGGAGGTTCTTGGTCAAGTCGTTCATCCTCATTGGCTCCGGTGTTCCTCTAATTCCTGACGCGATTCGTATGGTTGAGCTTACTTGATCTGCGCGCGTTTTCCCTGCCCCAAGGCATACACCTCGGGCGAGCGCTTCCGGGACGCTTCAGGCTTGCGGATCACCACTTTGTCGTACCGGCGGCGCATTTCGCGCACGTAGTCGTCAAAGCCCACGCCCTGGAACAGCTTGATCAGGAACGCGCCACCGGGCTTGAGATGGTTGTCGGCAAAATCCAACGCCAACTCCGCCAGGTGCATCATCCGCGGTTGGTCCACCGCGTCCATTCCACTCTTATTGGGGGCCATATCCGAGAGCACAAGGTCCACCGGCTGATCGCCCAGCATGGCTTCGAACTCCGATAGGACGGTCTGCTCCCTGAAGTCCCCGTGAAGGAACTCCACGCCGGCCAGCGGCGGCATCTCCAGGATGTCCAGCGCCAGCACCCGGCCGGTGTCGCCGATCTGGCGGCGGACCTGCTGGGACCAGCCGCCCGGGGCGGCGCCCAGGTCGACCACGACCATGTGCGGCTTCAGCAGCCGATCCCGCTGCAGCAACTCCTCCAGCTTGTAGGCTGCGCGCGAACGCATGCCCTCGGCCTGGGCCTTCTTCACGAAGGGGTCGGCGAAGTGCTCTTTCAACCAGCGTTGACTGCTTTTGCTACGGGTTGCCATTGAGATGCGGGTCGGATGGGGAGGTCATGATACCCTGATCGCCCCAGTTAACCGCTTGTTCCTGAATGGCTATCGCCCTGACTTCTTCCCAAACCCGTTTCCTCCGCGGCCACGCGCATGATCTGAAAGCCCTGCTCCAGATCGGCGGCAAGGGGGTGACACCGGCCTTCCTGGCTGAACTGGAAGAGGTGCTGGAGCGCCACGAGCTGATCAAGGTCAAGGTCGCCGCCGAAGACCGCGAGGCCCGTGACGCCCTCATCGCCGAGCTGGTCAGTGCCAGCGAAAGCGCGCTGGTGCAGCGCATCGGCCACGTCGCCGTGCTGTACCGCCCGAGCAAGGAACAGCGCCAGATCGTCCTGCCGCGCGGCTGATCCCGGAACGCCCATGCAGCTGAGCCACGAAATCCCCGACTACGCCTACGCCCTGCGCGCCGCCGATGGCCGCAGCGCGAAGGTGAATGACCGGATGCTGGCCGCCAGTTTCATCCTGGCCCCGGACACGCTGATCGAAGCCTGGCCGGTGACCGACATCGCCCAGCTTACGCCCGAGCACCTGCAGCCGGTGCTGGCCTTGAACCCGGCGCTGGTCGTGCTGGGCACGGGCGACACCCAGGTGTTCCCGCCGGCCGCGGTCATGGCCGCCTGCCTGACCCGGGGGATCGGCCTGGAAGTGATGAACAACCCGGCCGCGGCGCGGACCTTCAACATCCTCGCCAGCGAGGGTCGCAAGGTGGCGGCCGCCTTCATCCTGAAGGGGTGAGACCGGGATTTCCGTTCAGAAAAGGCCGCCCTTGGGGCGGCCTTTTTCGTTCTTACTTCGGCGGCAGGTACAGCAGCGGATCGACCGGCTTGCCGTTATAGCGGATCTCGAAATGCAGCATGTCGCGCGCAGCACCCGTCCGGCCCATCTCGGCGATCTGCTCGCCAGCCTTGACGCTCTGGCCTTCGTTGACCAGACGCTTGCGGTTGTGGCCATAGGCCGACAGCCACTGGTCGCTGTGCTTGATGATGATCAGCTCGCCGAAGCCGACCAGGCCGGCACCGGAGTACACCACCACGCCGGCGGCCGTCGCGCGGACCGGCTGGCCACTGGCACCGGCGATGTCCACGCCCTGCTTGGTCGCTTCACCCGCGACGAAACGGCCGACGATCGCGCCGTCCGCCGGCCAGCGCCAGCTGATGTTGCTCTTGATCGCGGTGGTCGGCGCCGGGGTCGCGGCCGGTGCGGTCGTGCCCGGACGCGGCGCGGTGACCACGGTGGTCGGCGCGCGGCCGGGGCTGCCGCTGCCGCCCGGGTACAGGCGCAGCGACTGGCCGGGATAGATCGTGTACGGCTCGGCCAGCCCATTCCAAGCCGCCAGATCGCGCGGCGTGATGTTGTGGATGCGGGCCAGCGCATACAGCGTGTCACCGCGACGGACGACCGCCGTCTGGCCCGGTTTGGCCACCGAGCTCTGCGGGGTGCTGTGGGCCACGCCACCGCCCGAGCCCGAGGGCCGCACCACGGTGGCGGTGCCACAGGCGCTCAGCGCCGAGACCACCAACAGCAGCGCGCCGGTGCGCACTCCTTTGCTCAAACGATCAGCACTCATGCGAACTTCGACCTCCATACAAGCCAGGCCACCAGCACGACCACCAGCGCGGTCGCGATCCAGCCCAACGGTTCAATCCAACGGCGCAGCGCAGCTTCCGCGCGCGGCCCGCCAATACGAATGACCGCCGCCAGCACGTACACGCGCTTGCCACGGCCGATCAACATGCTCAGGAAATACTGTGGCAACGGCACGCCGACGATACCCGATGCCCATGTGAAGACCTTCATCGGGATCGGCATGAAACCGCCCAGCACCAGGAAGGTGAACACTGCCCACGGCGACTCGGCCATCTTGGCCTGCACGAGGGCGATGCCGCCTTCGATGCTGGTGAGCATGCCCAGCGCGGCGAAGACCGGCTTGAGCGCTTCGAAGGCGAAGTGACCCAGCGCATAGCCGACCAGCGCACCGGCCATCGAGCCGGACAGGCTGAGCGTGGCGAACCACCAGCCGCGTTTGGGCTGGGCAACGCACATCGGGGCGAGCATCACCTCGGGCATCACCGGGAAGATGATCGCCTCGATGAAGCTCAACACCGTCAGGTAGGTCGGCGCGCGCTCGTGCGCGGCCCACTTCATTGCCCGCTCGTACAGCGGACCGAAAATCTTCATGACGCAACGCTCCTTGGAATCAGTCCAGCATGCCAGACAGCAGCGGCACGAACGTGACCGGTGCCAGTACCTGCTGTTCGACACTGCCGTCATCACGACGGGTCAACTGGATCAGCGACTGCGCGCCCGGGCCGCCGACCGGTGCGACCAGGCGGCCGCCGACGGCAAGCTGCTCGACCAGCGCGTCGACCAGCGCCGGTGCCGCCGCAGTCACCACGATCGCATCGTACGGACCGTGCTCGGCCCAGCCGACGCGGCCGTCGTCATGCTTGCTGCGGATGTTCATGCCCAGGGCGCGGAAGCGCTTGCGCGCCTGGCGCAGCAGATCGCCGATGCGCTCGACCGTGTACACCTCCAGCCCGATCGCGCCCAGCACGGCGGCCTGGTAGCCCGACCCGGTGCCCACTTCCAGTACCGTCTTCGGCGCGGACTGCAGCACCGCTTCGGTCATGCGCGCCACCACCCAGGGCTGGGAAATGGTCTGGCCATGGCCGATCGGCAGTGCGGTGTCCTCGTAGGCACGCGAGGCCAGCGCTTCATCGATGAACAGGTGGCGCGGCACGACACGGATGGCATTGAGGGTGGCTTCGTCGGCGATGCCTGCATCGCGCAGGCGATCCACCAGGCGATCGCGGACCCGCTGCGAGGTCATGCCGATGCCGACGGCTTCGGGCTGCAGGCGCAGGCGTGGGCTCATGCCGGCCGGTCCAGTGCGGCAGTCAGCCCGCCGACCCAGCTGGCCACTTTCTCCAGCGCCTGGTAACGGGTGAGGTCGACCTGGATCGGGGTGATCGAGATGAAGCCGTTGCGCACTGCGTGGAAATCCGTGCCGGGGCCGGAGTCCTGCTCGCGCCCGGCCGGACCGATCCAGAACACCTGGTTGCCGCGCGGGTCGCGCTGCGCGATGCAGCCCTCGGCGCGATGGCGGTTGCCCAGGCGGGTCACTTCGAAACCACGCACCTCGCTCCACGGCAGGTCCGGCACGTTGACGTTGAGGATGGTGTCGGCCGGCAGCGGATCGGCCTTGAGGCGGGTCACGATCTCGACCGCGGCACGCGCGGCGGTCTCGAAATGACGGGGCTCGTGGTTGTGCGTGACCAGCGACATCGCCACGGCAGGCAAACCGAGGAACCGTCCTTCCATCGCCGCCGACACGGTGCCGGAGTAGATGACGTCGTCGCCGAGGTTGGCCGCGTTGTTGATGCCCGAGACCACCATGTCAGGCTCGTACTCGAGCATGCCGGTCAGGGCCAGGTGCACGCAGTCGGTCGGCGTGCCGGCCACTGAACAGGTGTAGTGGTCGATGCGTTTCATGCGGATCGGCAGGTCCAGGGTCAGCGAATTGCTGGCGCCGGAACGATCACGATCAGGAGCGACCACGGTCACTTCATGACCGGCGTCACGCAATACCGTGGCGAGCATCTTGATGCCCGGCGCATCGACACCGTCGTCGTTGCTGACCAGAATCCGCATCTGCGATTTAACCGCTTGATTTTTCAAGACTTCGATTCCATCACTTCCCACTGTTGGCGGCGGTGGCCCTGCCCCTCCCGGGACCGGACGACCGCGCAAGTGCGTCAGCTATTGTGCCGCAAGCAGACAGATCGTCCTACCCCGATAACGGTAGGCATCGCCCTTCCCGCCCATTAGGCTGTACGCATGTCACATCCTGAAGACGAAGATCCCGCGGCGCTGTTCCGGGCCGCCATCGGCGAGGTCACGCCGCTGCGCAAGGCGGTCACCCCGCCGCCGGCCGCGCCGCGGCCCAAGCCGCGTGCGCGGATGGCCGAACAGGATGAACAGGAGGCCCGCGGGGAATTCGCCCGGCTGCTGCGCGACAGCAGCCCGCTGGAGGCCGGCGATACCGCCAGCTACCGGCGCGACAACCTGCCACCGCGGATGTTCCAGCGGCTCAAGCGCGGGCAGTATTCGGTGCAGGACGAACTCGACCTGCATGGCGCGACGGTCGCGCAGGCCGAGGCACTGGTGCGGCAGTTCCTGGTGGAGGCGCATGCGCATGAGTACGGCTGCGTGCGCATCATCCACGGCAAGGGGCTGCAGTCCGACGGGGGTGCGCCGGTACTGAAGAATCTGGTCGATCGCCTGCTGCGGCTGCGCAACGACGTGCTGGCATTTCATTCCGCGCCCGCCCGGCAAGGCGGAACGGGCGCGGTACTGGTGCTGCTGGCAAACCGGTAGAGCCACCCCATGGGTGGCTGCCCGGGGTGCCGATCGTGCGGCAGCCACGCATGGCGTGGCTCTACGCCTCCGGTGCGGCCTGGCTGGCGTCTTCCACCGGGCCCAACTCGTGCAGCACCGCGGTGGCGTAGCAGCCTGGCGGCAACGCGAAGCTGAGTTCCAGCACATCCGCAGCCAGCCACTGGTGCTGCAGCATGGCCGGGCGCAGGCGCAGTGCGCGGCGCTCCTGCTTCAGGCGGGCGCTTTCCAGACCGGCCCGCAGCGCCAGCGATTGCGCGTCCGACACCGCGCCCAGTTCCAGTTCGGCGGCGGCACCGGTGCTGCGCAGCTCGCCCTCGCCCCACAACGGGCCGCTGGGATGGATGTCGAACCGGCCGAGGCGATCGGCCAGCAGATCCGTCCACGGCTCCGGGCCGAACACGCTGCGGCTGCCGTCGAGCATCCAGACCTCGCCGTCCAGCGGCGTGTCCCAGTTGCCCTGCTCCACGCGTGCCGCCAGCACCTGGTTGAACAGGGCTGAACGGGCCGCCGAAAGCAGCAGCGAACGCTGGTCGGGGCGCATGCGACGGCCACCGAACATCGCCAGCGCGGCCGGCACGTTGCCGCCATCGCGGCCGAAGCGCTGCTCACCGAACCAGTTCGGCAGGCCCCGCGAGGCGATATGGGACAGGCGCTCTTCGATGGCCGCGGGATCGCCCTGCACATCGCGCAGCACCAGCTTGAAGCGGTTGCCGGCCAGCGCACCGCGTTGCAGCTTGCGGTTGTGCCAGGTCGACTCCACCACCTCGATCTCGTCCGACGCCAGCAGCGCCGGGTCCGGTGCCACGCGCTTGGGCAGGTGCACGCTGAAGCGCTGCGTGGTGACCGCGTGGCGATCCTTCATGCCGGCGTAGCTGACCCCCATGTCCGGCAGCCCGGCCCACTTGGCCAGCACCTTGGCGACATGCACGGTATTGGCGCCGCGCTTGCGGAGGGTCAGCAGCAGGTGCTCGCCCTCCCCGCTCGGCTCGAACGCCGGCAGTTCGTCGACCTGGAAATCCTCGGGCGTGGTGCGGATCTTCGCGCTGAGCAGCGGCGCGCCGAACGCCAGCGGCAACGGGATCACAGCGTCACCAGCAGCACGCTGGCCTGGGCGGCGATGCCCTCGCTGCGGCCGGTGAAGCCCAGCTTCTCCGACGTGGTCGCCTTGACGCTCACGCAGTCCAGCGCAATGCCGAGCACGGCAGCGATGCGCTCGCGCATGGCCAGGGCGTGCGGGCCGACCTTCGGCCGCTCGCAGATCACGGTGATGTCGGTGTTGCCGACCTGCCAGCCGCGCGCGCGCAGCAGCCCGTTGCAATGGTCGAGCAGGTCCGCGCTGTCCGCGCCCTTCCAGCGCATGTCGGTCGGCGGGAAATGCACGCCGATGTCACCCAGCGCCAACGCACCGAGCATCGCATCGCACAGCGCGTGCAGGATCACATCGCCATCGCTGTGCGCGAGCACCCCGCAGCTGTGTTCGACGCGGATGCCGCCGAGCATGATGTGGTCGCCCTCGCCGAAGGCATGGACGTCGTAGCCCTGTCCGATGCGGAAGGGAGGAAACTGTGGCGTGGTCATTGCAAGAACCTGCGGTTGGGTGCGGCGCGTGCGGACGTCAGGGCGCGCGACGCGACAGCACGAATTCGAAACGGGACAGATCAGCCGGGGTGGTGACCTTGAAATTGTCTTCGCTGCCTTCCACCAGCAGCGGGCGCAGCCCCTGGCGCTCCATCGCCATGGCTTCGTCGGTGATGTCCACGCCGGCGTCGGCCGCCTCCTGCAGCGCGCGCGCCAACTGGTGCCGGCGGAACAGCTGCGGGGTCAGCGCGCGCCAGAGGCGCTCGCGTGGCTCGGTGGCATCGATGCCGCCGTCATCGCCGGCACGCTTGAGCGTATCGCGTACCGGTGCGGCCAGGATCGCCCCGACCGGGTCGGCACGCCCGACTTCCAGCAGGCGACCGAGATCGGCAGCGGCCAGGTTCGGGCGTGCGGCGTCGTGGACCAGCACGAAATCGTCGGCGCGTACGTCATCCGGCAAGGCATGCAGGCCGGCCAGCACCGAGCCGGCGCGGGTCGCGCCGCCGATGCAGGTCCGAATGGGTTTGTCCGCCAGCGACTGCCAGCCCGGCCAGTCGGCATCATTCTCGGCGATCACCACCATCACCCCGGCCACGACCGGGTGCGAAAGCAGTGCCTCGAGGGTATGGGCCAGCAGCACACGGTCGCCGGCGAGCAGATACTGCTTGGGCGTGGCCCCGCCGAAGCGGGTGCCACGGCCAGCGGCGGGAACCACCGCCCAGATGCCCGCCATCAGGGAATATCCTGATGCGGCGCGTCCGGGTCGGTGACCGCCGTCGGCGCACGCGGAGGCGGCACCGGCGCGTCTTCGACCACGCGGTAGAACTTCTCGCCGGGCTTGATCATGCCCAGCTCGCTGCGCGCGCGTTCTTCGATCGCTGCTTCGCCTTCCTTGAGGTCCTTGACCTCGGCAGCGAGCGCGTCATTGCGCTGCTGCAGCCCGGCGTTGTCCCGCTTCTGGTTCTCGACCTGGGCCTCGAGCATCATGACTTCGCCCGAGTTGCCCGGTCCAAACCAGAAACGGTACTGCAGCCATGCGAGCAGCAGCGCGAGCACCAGCAGCAGCCAGCGCCAGTTGCGCATGCGATCAGCGCTTCAGCGACACGAACGCGTCACGACCGGCGTAACGCGCGCCGGCACCGAGGGCTTCCTCGATACGCAGCAGCTGGTTGTACTTGGCCACGCGATCGCTGCGGCACAGCGAGCCGGTCTTGATCTGGGTGGCGGTGGTGGCCACGGCGATGTCGGCGATGGTGGTGTCTTCGGTCTCGCCCGAACGGTGCGAGACGATCGAGGCGTAGTTGGCCGCGTGCGCCATGGCGATCGCTTCCAGGGTCTCGGTCAGGGTGCCGATCTGGTTGACCTTGATCAGGATCGCGTTGGCGGTGCCGGACTCGATGCCTTCCTTGAAGATCTTCGGGTTGGTGACGAACAGATCGTCACCCACCAGCTGCACCTTGTTGCCGATGCGGTCGGTCAGCAGCTTCCAGCCGGCCCAGTCGTTCTCGGCCAGGCCGTCTTCGATGGTCACGATCGGGTACTGCGCGGCCCAGTCGGCCAGGAAGTCGACGAACTGCTCGGAGGTCAGGCGCTTGTTCTCGCCGACCAGGTTGTACTTGCCGTTCTCGTAGAACTCGCTGGAGGCCACGTCCAGGCCCAGCAGCACGTCTTCACCGGCGGTGTAGCCGGCCTTGCCGATCGCTTCCAGGATGGTGTCCAGCGCTTCGACGTTGCTGCGGAAGTCCGGCGCGAAGCCGCCTTCATCGCCCACCGCCGTGCTCAGGCCGTGGCCCTTCAGCACCGACTTCAGCGAATGGAAGATTTCGGTACCGGCACGCAGCGACTCGGAGAACGAGGTGAAGCCGACCGGCAGCACCATGAATTCCTGGAAGTCGACGTTGTTGTCGGCATGCGCGCCGCCGTTGATGATATTCATCATCGGCACCGGCAGGGTCACGTCACGGCCGTTGGCCAGGTGCTGCCACAGCGCCTGCTTCTTCGAGGCGGCCACGGCATGGGCATTGGCCAGCGAAACACCGAGCAGCGCGTTCGCGCCGAGGCGGCCCTTGTTCTCGGTGCCGTCCAGGTCGATCAGGCGGCGGTCGAGGCCTTCCTGGTCGGCGGCATCGAAGCCCTTCAGCGCGGTCGCGATGGTGGTGTTGACGTTGGACACGGCGTTGCGCACGCCCTTGCCCAGGTAACGGGTCTTGTCGCCGTCACGCAGTTCCACGGCTTCCTTGGTGCCGGTCGAGGCGCCCGAGGGCACCGCGGCACGACCGAACGAGCCGTCCTCGAGGATGACTTCGGCTTCCAGCGTGGGATTGCCACGGCTGTCGAGGATTTCACGGGCGTGGATGCTGCGGATCGTGGTCATAGCGGGCCGGTTACCAGTCAGAGGGGGGAGGCGCCGCCAACGCAGCGCCGAAAAATAGATGCCGCGTGATTATCCCTGCACACCCGTCACTTGCCAAATCGGCGTGGGCGCGGACCGCGCCCCAACCACGCTGGCGTTGCCCGGAACCAGCGACGGGATCACCAGCAGCACCAGCAGCAACGCCAGCAGGGCCAGCCCGACGCCGCCGCCAGCCGGTTGCCGGCGCAGCCGGAACGCGAGCACGCTGGCGGTGACGCAGGCCAGTGCGGCGGTGCCGGTCAGCGACAGCGTCGCCAACAGCATGGGCATTACCCCGCGCAGTGCGTTGTCGCCATCACCGGGCGAGCCCATGCTGGTGAACATCAGCACCACCATCAGGAACACCCCGCACCAGGCGGCGATCGCCGCGCCCAGCGCGATCCAGCCCCAGGCCCAGCCGCGCCAGCCGCGGCGCACCGCGGGTGACGCCGGAACGTCGGCCATCATGCGAAGCGCGAGAACCCGTGCTTCTTGGTGACCGCGTCGAGCTCCATCAGGGTTTCGAGCAGTTCTTCCATGCGGTCCAGCGGCCACGCGTTGGGACCATCGGACAGCGCCTTGGACGGATCCGGGTGGGTCTCGGCGAACAGGCCGGAGACACCGACTGCCACCGCTGCGCGCGCCAGCACCGGCACGAATTCGCGCTGGCCACCGGAGCTGTTGCCCTGCCCGCCCGGCAGCTGCACCGAATGGGTGGCATCGAACACGACCGGGCAACCGGTATCGCGCATCACCGACAGCGAGCGCATGTCGCTGACCAGGTTGTTGTAGCCGAAGCTGGCGCCGCGCTCGCAGACCATGATGTCCTGGTTGCCGGTGGCCTTGGCCTTCTCCACGACAGGCTTCATGTCCCACGGCGACAGGAACTGGCCCTTCTTGATGTTGACCGGCTTGCCGGCCGCGCACACCTTGGTGATGAAATCGGTCTGGCGCACCAGAAAGGCCGGCGTCTGCAGCACGTCCACCACCGAGGCCACTTCGTCCATCGGGGTGTATTCGTGCACGTCGGTGAGCACCGGCACGCCGATCTGCTTCTTCACTTCGGCCAGGACCTTCAGGCCCTCTTCCATGCCCGGACCGCGGAAGGCGGTGCCGGAGGTGCGGTTGGCCTTGTCGAAGCTCGACTTGAAGATGAAGTTGATGCCGAGGCGATCGGTGATTTCCTTCAACTTGCCAGCCACGTCCAGCTGCAGCTGCATCGACTCGATCACACACGGGCCGGCGATCAGGAACAGGGGCTGGTCCAGCCCGACGTCGAATCCACACAGTTTCATGGCGTTTCCTTGTTGTCCGGCGGACACTGGACAGGCCAGCCGCCGTGGGTGATTAGCGCTCTGCAATGGGGGCGCGCGGCCCCCACTGCAAGTGCGGCGTGCCGATCAGGCCGCTGCATCCTGGGCCAGCTTGCCACCGGCCTTGCGCTCGCGCGCGGCGCGGATGAAGCCGATGAACAGCGGGTGGCCTTCGCGCGGCGTGGACAGGAACTCCGGGTGCGCCTGGCAGGCCAGGAACCACGGGTGCTGGTCGCGCGGCAGCTCGATGACTTCCACCAGGGTGTCGTCCATCGACTTGCCGGCGATCACCAGGCCCGCATCCTCCAGCTGGGTGCGGTAGCGGTTGTTGAACTCATAACGGTGGCGGTGACGCTCGGACACCACGTCCTTGCCGTACAGCTCGCGGGCCAGCGTGCCCGGCTTCAGGCGCTGCTCCTGCAGGCCCAGGCGCATGGTGCCGCCCAGATCGCTCTTGTCGTCACGCTTCTCGACATCGCCGGTGGCGGTGCGCCATTCGGTGATCAGGCCGATCACCGGGTTCGGCGACTGGCGGTCGTTCTCGGTGCTGTTGGCGCCGTCCAGGCCGGCCACGTGGCGGGCGAAATCGACCACCGCGGCCTGCATGCCGTAGCAGATGCCGAAATACGGCACCTGATGCTCACGGGCGAACTGCGAGGTCAGCACCTTGCCTTCGAAGCCGCGGTCGCCGAAGCCGCCCGGCACCAGGATGCCGTCGACATCCTTGAGCGCGGCCAGGTCGCTGTCTTCCAGCTCCTGTGCTTCGAGCCACTTCAGGTTGACCTTGGTGCGCTGGCGCAGGCCGCCGTGCTTGAGCGCCTCGCCGACCGACTTGTAGGCGTCCTGGTGATCGACGTACTTGCCGACCACGGCGATGGTGACCTCGTCCAGCGGGTGCAGGGTGGCATCCACCGCGGCTTCCCACTCGGCCAGGTCGACCGGGCCGGCCTTGTCGCCGAGCTTGAGCTGGTTGACGACGATGTCGTCCAGGCCCTGCGCATGCAGGCCCATCGGGATGCGGTACAGCACGTCCACGTCCGGCACGCTGATCACCGCGCGCTCGGAGACGTTGGTGAACTGGGCGATCTTGCGGCGCTCCGAATCCGGCACGACCTGCTCGGAACGGCACAGCAGCACGTCCGGCTGGATGCCGATCGAGCGCAGCTCCTTGACCGAGTGCTGGGTCGGCTTGGTCTTCAGCTCGCCGGCGGCGGCGATGTACGGCACCAGGGTGAGGTGCATGAACAGCGCCTTCTCCGGGCCGCGCTCGGTGCGCACCTGGCGGATCGCTTCCAGGAACGGCAGCGACTCGATGTCGCCCACGGTACCGCCGATCTCCACCAGCGCCACGTCGAAGCCTTCGGTGGCCTCGTCCATGCAGCGGCGGATTTCATCGGTGATGTGCGGAATGACCTGCACGGTGGCGCCCAGGTAGTCGCCGCGGCGCTCCTTGCGGATCACGTTCTCGTAGATCCGGCCGGTGGTGACCGAATTCTTGCGGCTCAGGCGGGTGCGCACGAAGCGCTCGTAATGGCCCAGGTCCAGATCGGTCTCGGCGCCGTCGTCGGTGACGTAGACCTCACCGTGCTGGAACGGGCTCATGGTGCCCGGATCGACGTTGATGTACGGATCGAGCTTCATCATCGTCACCCGCAGGCCGCGGGCCTCGAGGATGGCGGCAAGCGACGCGGCGGCAATACCTTTGCCGAGCGAGGACACTACGCCACCGGTTACGAAGATCAAGGGAGTCATGGCTGGGGGTGTCCTGTCAGGAAGGGGGAAACGGCGCCGGCGCGCAGGGCGACGGACGACGTGACGGGGGAAATCGGGGCGATCCGGGCGGCTGCGGGGCGTTCACGCGCCAGGGCCGGGATCAGGGGGGAGACGGTGCGGGAGTGGGTCAGCGACGTCGGGTCAGCCGTGCCGGCCACTGTCTGGACCGTCACCTCCTGCCTACCCTGCTGGCGATCGCGCACGATCAGGCCAGTCCATTCGCTGATGGATGACACGCACTACTCCCGGAAAGCCATAGTTTACAGATTGCCGGCCTCCAGCCCAAGGGGCGGATGACGGTCTTCACATAAAAAGAAGAGCCCCGGCGCGATACCGGGGCTCATGGTGAGTACTTTTTCAGATTCCCAGGTCTCTCTGGTGGAGAGCCCCCTTGGAGTTCAAGGGGGCGCGCCGACAGGCGCGGGGATGTGGAGGAGAGGGTGAGCGGGGCCCACGGTTTGCCGCGCAAACCGTGGGGAAGCGTCAGCGCGAAGCGCTTATCGCTTCTTCCGCGCTTCTTCTTCCTCTTCCTTCTGCGGGGCCTGCTCGCCCCTGGCCTTCATTTCGGCCGTGGCGGCGGCGCGGCGCTTGGCCTTGGCGTCCGCCTCGGCCTGCGCCTTGTCGGCCTGTTCGCCCTGCTGCGGCGTGGGCTGGCCCTGTCCGGCGTTCTGGGCCAGTGCCATGGGCACGGCCACCACGGCGGCGGCGATGGCAACGATGGTCAGCAACTTCTTCATGGGGTGCTCCTCGCGGTATGGCATGGAATGGGTCGCCGGAGGGTCCGGTTTCCCATCCCAGACAGTCTATCGCGCCCCGGTCGGCCGCCCCCTGAACGTGTGGCGTGCAAAAAACCCGTCCAGACCGCAAACTTCGCCGTCGCATTGCGCTTTATGAAGACAGATGAACGCCCGCTATAACGCCGCCGATATTGAAGTCCTGTCCGGCCTGGACCCGGTCAAGCGCCGCCCCGGCATGTACACCGACACCGCGCGCCCGAACCATCTGGCGCAGGAAGTCATCGACAATGCCGTCGACGAAGCCTTGGCCGGACACGCCCGCACGGTCGAAGTCACGCTGTTCAAGGACGGCAGCTGCGAGGTCAGCGATGACGGCCGCGGCATGCCCGTGGACATCCACCCCGAGGAGAAGATCCCCGGCGTCGAACTGATCCTGACCCGCCTGCATGCGGGCGGCAAGTTCAACAACAAGAACTACACCTTCTCCGGCGGCCTGCATGGCGTCGGCGTCAGCGTGGTCAACGCGTTGTCCACCCTGGTCGAAGTGCACATCAAGCGCGACGGCAGCGAACACCGCATCACCTTCCGCAACGGCGACCGCGCCACTCCGCTGGAAGTGGTCGGCAGCGTCGGCAAGAAGAACACCGGTACCCGGGTGCGCTTCTGGGCCGACCCGAAGTACTTCGATACGCCCAAGTACAACCTGCGTGCGCTGCGCCACCTGCTGCGCGCCAAGGCCGTGCTGTGCCCGGGCCTGACCGTCAAGCTTCTCGATGAAGCCACCGGCGAGCAGGACACCTGGTACTACGAAGATGGCCTGAGCGATTACCTGAAGGCCGAGCTTGGCGAGCGCGAGATGCTGCCGGCCGACCTGTTCGTGGGCCACCTGAAGAAAGAAAACGAGATCGTGGACTGGGCCCTGGCCTGGATTCCCGAGGGCGAACTGGTCCAGGAAAGCTACGTCAACCTGATCCCGACCGCCCAGCACGGCACCCACGCCAACGGCCTGCGCACCGGCCTGACCGAGGCGCTGCGCGAGTTCTGCGACTTCCGCAACCTGCTGCCACGTGGCGTCAAGCTGGCCCCGGAAGACGTCTGGGACCGCGTGTCGTTCGTGCTGTCGCTGAAGATGACCGATCCGCAGTTCAGCGGCCAGACCAAGGAACGGCTGTCCTCGCGCCAGGCCGCGGGCTTCGTCGAGGGCGCAGCGCATGATGCCTTCAGCCTGCTGCTGAACCAGAACGTCGCCTTGGGCGAGCAGATCGCGCAGCTGGCCATCGAGCGCGCCAGTGCGCGCCTGAAGACCGAAAAGCTGGTGACCCGCAAGAAGGTCACCCAGGGCCCCGCCCTGCCCGGCAAGCTGGCCGACTGCATCAGCCAGGACCTGTCGCGCACGGAGCTGTTCCTGGTCGAAGGCGACTCCGCGGGCGGCAGTGCCAAGCAGGCCCGCGACAAGGACTTCCAGGCGATCCTGCCGTTGCGCGGCAAGATCCTCAACACCTGGGAAGTGTCCTCGGGCAGCGTGCTGGCCTCCGAAGAAGTGCACAACCTGGCGATCGCGATCGGCTGCGACCCCGGCAAGGAAGACATCGCCGGCCTGCGCTACGGCAAGGTCGTCATCCTGGCCGACGCCGACTCGGACGGCCTGCACATCGCGACCCTGCTGACCGCGCTGTTCCTCAAGCACTTCCCGGCGCTGGTCGATGCCGGCCACGTGTTCGTGGCGATGCCGCCGCTGTTCCGCGTCGACGTGGGCAAGCAGGTGTTCTACGCCCTGGACGAGGAAGAAAAGCGCACGATGCTGGACAAGATCGAGCGCGAGAAGATCAAGGGCCAGGTCAGCGTGACCCGCTTCAAGGGCCTGGGTGAAATGAACCCGCAGCAGCTGCGCGAATCCACCATCCATCCCGATACGCGCCGCCTGGTGCAGCTGACCATCGACGATGGCGAGCAGACCCATTCGCTGATGGATATGCTGCTGGCCAAGAAGCGCGCCAGCGACCGCAAGGGCTGGCTGGAAAAGAAGGGCGACCTGGCCTCGCTGGAAGTTTGATCGACCGGTTGTGACACTGGAAAAACCCGCCTCCCGGCGGGTTTTTTCTTGGGCGCGGGGACACGCCAGGCATGGCTACACGGGGCAGGAGCGGCTACCTTGGCCACACCTCGAGCACAGGAACCCGCATGCCGTTCGATCCCACCCTGCAACTGGAGAGCGCGCGCCTGGTGTTGACACCGATCCGCGCCACGGACGCGCAGGCGTTGTTCGCGATCCAGTCCGACCGTGCCGGCATGCGCTACTGGAACCATCCAGCGTGGACCGACCTCAAGCAGGCCTATCTGCAGATCCTCGACGATCTGGCCGCGCTGGATGCGGGCACGCAGTTGAAGCTGGCGATCCGGGAGCGTGTGGACGGGCCGCTGCTGGGGATCGTGGTGGTGTTCGCGATCGACGAGACGTCCCGGCGCGCGGAGATCGGGTATCACCTGGCGCCGTCGGCGCAGGGCAAGGGCTACATGCACGAGGCGCTGTCACGGTTCGTGGGGTACCTGTTCGATGAACTGCGCATGCGTCGGCTGGAGGCGGAGATCGATCCGCGCAACGTGCCTTCGGCGAAGGTGCTGAAGCGGCTCGGCTTCCAGCGCGAAGGGCTGCTGCGGGAGCGCTGGCGGGTCGCCGGCGAAGTATCGGATTCGGCGGTGTATGGGCTGCTCGCAAGGGAGTGGCAGAGGCCAGGCAGCGCAGTGCCGGGGTGACCATCGCACGAAACTCCCCCGGCCATTGCGGCCTCGGCATCCGCCTTGCCCCACGAAAAAGCCCGCCTTTCGGCGGGCTTTTCGATGTTCAACCGCGTGGACCGATCAGGCCCAGCCGAACATTTCGAACAGACGCAGGATCAGGTACGCACAGCCGCCGGCGGCCGGGATCGTCAGGATCCAGGCCCACACGATGCGCTCGATCACGCCGAAGCGCAGCGAACGCGGGTTCTTGGCGAAGCCCACGCCCATGATCGCGGTGGAGATGCTGTGGGTGGTGGAGACCGGCATGCCGAAGTGCGCCGCCACGGTCAGGATCGTGGCCGAGCTGGTTTCCGCGGCGAAACCGTGGATCGGGTGCAGCTTGACCATCTTGTGGCCCAGAGTCTTGATGATCTTCCAGCCGCCCGAAGCGGTACCGGCGGCCATCACCACGGCGCAGGTCAGCACGATCCACATCGCGATGCCGTCACCGGCGCTCGCGTCCGGGTGCATGAAGGCCAGCCAGGACGGCAGGTCGTTCAACGCACCGGTCGCCTCGGCACCGATCAGGGTCATGGCGATGATGCCCATGGTCTTCTGCGCGTCGTTGTGGCCGTGGGCGAAGCCCATGTAGGCCGCCGACACGATCTGGGCCTTGCCGAAGAACGCGTTGACGATGCGCGGGCGAGCCAGGCGGCCCAGGAAGCCACCGATCTTCGCCATGCCCGCGATCATGCCCCACAGCAGCAGCATCACCGCGATGCCGAGCAGGAAGCCGGCGATCGGCGAGGTGATCATCGGCAGGAACACCTTCCACAGCAGGCCCTTGTTCTGGGCCCAGGTGCCGATGCGCTCGGACCAGATCAGCGCGTCCCAGTTGTTGTGGGCCGCGGCCAGGCCGGCGCCGCACAGGCCGCCGATCAGGGCGTGCGAGGACGAAGACGGCAGGCCCTTCCACCACGTGATCAGATTCCAGATGATGCCGCCCAGCAGCGCGCACAGGATCACCTGCGGGGTCACATCGACCACGTTGGTGTTGAGCAGGCCCGAGGCGATGGTCAGCGCGACGGCGGTGCCGGTCAGCGCGCCGATGAGGTTCATGAACGCGGCGAGCATCACCGCCCAGCCGGGCGAGAGCACTTTGGTCGCCACCACCGTGGCGATGGAGTTGGCGGTGTCGTGGAAGCCGTTGATGAACTCGAAGACGAGCGCGGCCAGGATCACCACCAGGACAAGGGTCAGCATGCTGTGGCGTCCGTCAGCTGTTCTTCAAGACGATCTGGTACGCCACCACGCCGGCCTCGCGGCAACGATCGATGGCCTTTTCCAGGATCTCGAAGAATTCCTTGAGCAGGAACATCTGCAGGCTGTCCAGGCGGCCGGAATAGATGTCGCGGTACAGCTCGAGCATCAGGCGGTCGGCTTCGTTTTCCAGCGAACGCAGCTTCTCGTTGAGCGCGGTCATCCGGTCCAGGTTCATGTGGCGCAGGTCGTTGACCATCTCCACCACCACGTTGGCGGCCTGTTCCAGCATCGCCGCGCGCGGCGCGAAATCGATGTGCTCCAGATGCTGGGTGGCCAGCGAATAGCGATCGGCGAACTTCTCGATCTGCTTGGGAATCTTGTACAGCGCCGAACCCAGCGCTTCGATGTCTTCGCGCTCGATCGGGGTCATGAAGCTGTCGACCAGCGCCTGGCTGATCTTGTCCGAGGCCGCGCGCTCGCGCAGGCGGGCCAGCTTGAAGGCGTCCAGCGCCGGCTGGCGGTCCGCTTCGCGCAGCATGGAGTGCAGCGCCTTGGAGCTGTCCTGGGCGGCCTGGGCAGCCTCGTCCAGCAGGGTGTAGAACTGTTTGCCGGAGCCAAAAATGGTCTGCAGAGAGAACATTGAGAAACCTATTCGCCGTCGAGGAAGGACGGCACCGGGCGGAATTATGACGGTTTGATGTCCAATCCGGGTACTCCCTGTCATCTTCACGCTCTGACGGCCCTGCCTGAACGACCCTGATTGCACCCCTGCCCCGGCCTTTTGTTAAGATGCGCGGGCACCTTCGGGTGCACTCTATGGACGACGACCCTTACCCCCCGCCGCACCGCCGCGCTCACGCGCCCTCCGGTAGCCGACATCGCTTGAACACGCCCTCCCTGCCACCAACCGGGGATGCCGCCCGTGTTTGAACTGATTATTGTCCTCGCCCTGATCCTGCTCAACGGCTTCTTCGCCATGTCCGAGATGTCGGTCATGACCTCGCGCAAGAGCCGCCTCAAGCAGATGGCCGGCTCCAGCAAGCGCGCCGAGCGCGCCCTGGCGCTGTCCGAGAAGCCGGAGAACTTCCTCTCCACGGTCCAGATCGGGATCACCCTGATCGGCATCCTGACCGGCCTGTTCGGCGGTGAGGCCATCGGCCTGACCATCGCCGAGTGGCTGCAGGGCATGTTCCCGGCCTTTGCTTACTCGGGCGTGGTCGGCAAGACGCTGGCCGTGGCCCTGATCACCTTCCTGACGCTGATCTTCGGCGAACTGGTCCCCAAGCGGCTGGCCCTGACCCGTTCGGAGGACATCGCCGGCCTGGTGGCGCTGCCGATGAGCTGGCTGGCCCGCATCGCCGCGCCCGGCGTCTGGCTGCTGTCCCACTCCACCCGGCTGGTGCTGCGCGTGCTCGGCCTGGGCAAGGACGAATCGGCCTCGGTGACGGAAGAAGAGATCCGCATGCTGGTGGCCGAGAGCCACGAGGCCGGCGTGATCGACGCCCACGAGCGCGACATGATGAACCGCGTCATGCGCCTGGGCGACCGCACCGCCGACAGCCTGATGACCCCGCGCAACCGGATCGCCTGGCTGGATACCCAGGCCGATCCGGAGAAGAACATCGCGACCATGCGCGAGAACGAGTTCTCGCGGTACCCGGTGTTCCGCGACAACGACCAGGACATCGTCGGCGTGCTCGAGGTCAAGAGCCTGGTGACCCGCCTGGTGCGCGATGACCATTCGCTGTTCCAGAACCTGCGCGAGCCGCTGTACGTCTCCGAGTCCACCCATGCAATGAAGCTGCTGGAGATCTTCCGCGAGGAACAGCAGTCGATGGCGCTGGTGGTGGACGAGTACGGCGAGATCCAGGGCCTGGTCACCATCAGCGACCTGATGGGCGCGGTGGTCGGCCGCCTGCAGTCGGTGGAGAACGTGGACGAGGACGCGCTGGTTGTGACCCGTGAAGACGGCTCGTTCCTGGTCGACGGTTCGCTGTCGATCGAGGACCTGCGCGAACTGATGGGCAACGCCGAGCTGCCCGATGCCGACGATGGCGACTATTACACGCTGGCCGGCATGTGCATCCACTATTTCGGCCGCATCCCGCATGCGGGCGAGTACTTCGATTGGGCCGGCTGGCGCATCGAGATCGTCGATCTCGACGGTGCCCGGGTCGACAAGCTGCTGCTGCGTACCCTGAGCGAAGACGAGACCGATGACATCACCGGCTGAGCCGACGCCGCCGGACCCGACGCGGCCGCAGTACCGCAACGAGGGTATCCGTACCCTGCTGGCGATGTTCGACCACGGTGACCCGGAGCAACGGCTGCTGCTGGGCCAGATCCTGCAGGACCTGCAGCAGAGTGCGTTCGGTGTGTTCCTGTTCGTCGCGATCCTGCCCGCCTTCATTCCGATTCCCGGGATCGGCGGAGCGGTCAGCGGGCCGCTGGTGGTGCTGATCGGCGCGCAGATGCTGTGCGGCATGCGCCGGCCGTGGTTGCCGGGCTTCATCAGCAGGCGGGGTCCGAAGCGCGGGACCATGCATCGTTTCCTGGAGCGGATCGACGGTCCGCTGCGGCGGCTGGACCGCCTGCTCAAGCCGCGGATGCCCGGACTGCTGGTGCCGCTGCCGGCGCATGCGTTCAGCGGCCTGCTGCTGATCCTGATCGGCGTGCTGTTGTCGCTGCCGATCCCGCTCACCAATTACCTGTTCGGCTTCCAGCTGCTGCTGTTCGCCCTCGCGCTGCTGGAGCGCGACGGCGTGCTGATGCTGCTCAACTGGATCGGCGCCGTGGCCGCCGTGTTGTTCTTCGGCTTCAGTTCGGGGCAGCTGGTGGGCTATACGGTGGATCTGTTCCAGCGCTGGTTCTGACGTACCGACCAACGGTCGGTACCTACCGCATTGCTGACGGTCGGTACCTGTCGTTGAAGTACCGACCAACGGTCGGTACCTGCCGCTGAACTACCTACGCGCCGGGCTTGAGATCCACCGTGCCGGTATCGGACATTGCGCCCGGATCATCGGTGACCGCCGACAGCACGAAGTACAGCGCCTTGCCGAGCAGGCCGCCGGGGCCATCCCAGTACTCAGCCGATTCGGCGCTGACGTGGATCAGGCGCAGGTTCGGGTCGTCCTTGCCGCCGGGGAAGAAGATCTTCATCGCCGGTGACCACAGCTGCTCGATCTTGGCGCGGTCATTGACCACGCGGGCTGTACCCGAGACCGAGACATAGGTGTTGCCCGAGGGCGACGCATAGGCAACGTTGACGCGCGGATTGGCCGCGATCTCGGCGATCTTCGGGCTGTCGGCGCCGGTGGCGAACCACAGGTCGCCATCGAACTCGACTTCCTGCGTGCCCAGCGGTCGACTGAACAACCGGCCATCCGCGCCGACCGTGGTGAACATCGCGATGTCCACGTCGCGGATCAATCCGGCCAGTTGTTTGATGTGCTGCTGGCGATCGTGTTCGGCCATGAGGTGGCTCCTGTAAGGGGAGCCCCCATCACAGCCGATTGGCGGCTACGGCGACGTGAACCGCGCGGTCACACGCTCTTCGCATGCAGCGCCGGGGTCAGGCCTGCAACGCGCGCCATGCCTGCATTGCCAGGCCGAACGAACGCTTGCGTGCGGCATGATCGTAGATGTTGGCGGTGACCAGCACTTCGTCCGGCTTGTGCCGCGCCACGAAGGCGGCGAGACCGTCCTGCACCTGCTTCACGTCGCCGACCACCGCACAGGCCAGCGCGCTCTGCACACCGGCCTTTTCGTGCGGCTGCCAGAACGCTTCGATGTCGTCGATCGGCGGCGGAATCAGGCCCGGCAGGCCACGACGCAGATTGACGAAGCTCTGCTGCTGGGTGGTGAACAGCCGCTTGGCGTCGGCCTCGGAATCACTGGCGACCACGTTCAGGCCCAGCACCGCATACGGCGCCTGCAGATACTGCGAGGCGCGGAACTCGCGGCGGTAGACCGCCAGCGCTTCGTCCATCGCGTCCGGGGCGAAGTGCGAGGCGAACGCGAACGGCAGCCCCATCGCCGCCGACAGGCGCGCACTGAAGAGACTGGAGCCCAGCAGCCACACCGGCACCGGAATGCCCGCACCGGGCACGGCGCGCACGGCCTGCCCCTTCTGGGCCGGCTCGAAGTAGTGCAGCAGCTCGCGCACGTCCTGCGGGAACTGGTCGGCGCTGTCGAAGTAACGGCGCAGCGCGCGGGCGGTCGGCTGGTCGGTGCCCGGCGCGCGGCCCAGGCCGAGATCGATGCGGTCCGGGTACAGCGAGGCCAGGGTGCCGAACTGCTCGGCCACCTGCAGCGGCGAGTGGTTGGGCAGCATGATGCCGCCGGCGCCGACGCGGATGCGCTGGGTGCCGCCGGCCACATGACCGATCAGCACCGCGGTGGCGGCGCTGGCGATGCCGGGCATGTTGTGGTGCTCGGCCAGCCAATAGCGATGGAAACCCCAGCCTTCGGCGTGCTGGGCCAGGTCCAGCATGTTGGCGAAGGCCTGCGTGGTGTCGCTGCCCTCGCAGACCGGCGCCAGATCAAGAATCGACAGCTGCATCATGAATGCTCGTTCCAACCAGGAGATATCTCACTGAGATGGGGCTGTCCGCGCGGTTTGCCACCGCTCACAAGGCGCGGATGGCAAGACGCTGATTTCCGTCTCGGGACGATTCAGGACAATCAAGGCCGTGAAGACGGCTCAGGCAGCGTCGGCGTCCTGGTCGACCAGCGGTTGCAGGGCCGGGTCCAGCGCCACCCGCTCGTCGAACACGAAGCAGCGGCCGTCATAGCCCTCGCCGCCTACGGCCTCGAAATAGCCCAGGATGCCGCCGTCCAGCTGCAGGACGTTGTCCATGCCATCGTTGCGCATCCACAGCGCCGCCTTCTCGCAGCGGATGCCGCCGGTGCAGAAGCTGACCACCGTGCTGTCCTTGAGCGCCTCGCGGTGCGGGGCCAGGGCCTCGGGCAGGTCGGTGAACTTGGTGATCGGCAGCACCAGCGCGTCCTGGAAGGTGCCGTACTCGATTTCCTGGGTGTTGCGGGTGTCCAGCATCACCACCGGCTTGCCCGCGTCATCGTGCCCCTGGCGCAGCCAGCGCTGCACCGTGGCCGGATCGATCGAGGGTGCGCGCGGATAGGCCAGCGGCTGGCCGTCGTCGATGCGGAAACTGATGATCTCCGGCTTGACCTTGGCCTTGAGCCGGGCGAACGGCTGCATGTGGCTGTAGCTGGTCTTCACGCGCAGCCCGGCAAACCGCGGATCCGCCCACAGCGCGGCGTAGAAACCGTCGATCCCGGGCTCGGCGCCGGCCAGGAACAGGTTGATGCCCTCGCCCGCCACCAGGATCGTGCCGCGCAGCCGCGCGGCGGTTGCCCGCTCCAGCAGGGTCGCGCACAGCGCGTCCGGGTCGGCGACGGGAGTGAAGTGGTAGGCGGCGGTATTGGCGATCATCCCGCCATTTTAGCCGCTGGGCAGGCGCCGCGCCTGACCCGGCCGGGAATCAGCCGCGCAGCAGCACGAACGGCAGCAGCACCAGCGCGGTCGCGACGGCCATGCCGATCAGCACCGCGACCACGAACACCGGGCGGCGCCGGATCAGGCTGCCGAAGGTCTCGGCCGTGCCCTCGCGCAGGGCGGCCTCGCGCTCACCGCGGACGCGTTCACCGCGCGCCTGCTGGTACTCGGCCATCAGCGCCTTGGCCCGCGGGTGATCCTCGTTGTCGCGGACCCAGATCCCACCAAAGGAGATTCCCCAGGGGCTGGGCTCGGTGCGGTAATGGGCGATGCCCGCCTTGTCCAGCAGGGCAGTGACATCCTGGATTTCATCGTCCGCGACATTGCGCAGGTTGAGCAGCAGTTTCGACATGCGCCCATGATAGCGCCCGGCGATGCGCTACCCTTGCGTCCCCGTTTTTTGGATCCGGAGCCCGCCATGCGCCGTCTGCCGCGTTACCTGCTCGCCCCCCTGATGTTGTCGCTGCTGGCGGCCTGCACCCCGCCCGGCCCGCCGCCCGGTGGCAGCATCGCGCAGTTCGAGAAGATCGACACCCAGCCGGGCACCGGCGCCGAGGCCACGCCGGGCAGCAAGGTCACGGTGCATTACACCGGGTGGATCTACGACGAACGCACCGCCGACAAGCACGGCGACAAGTTCGACAGCTCCGTGGACCGTGGCGAGCCCTTCAGCTTCGATCTCGGCCAGGGCCAGGTCATCAAGGGCTGGGACGAAGGTTTCGCCGGGATGAAGGTGGGCGGCAAGCGCACGCTGATGATTCCCGCCGAGTATGGCTATGGCGCGCGCCGCGCCGGCCCGATCGCACCGAACTCCTCGCTGGTGTTCGATGTCGAGCTGCTCGACGTCAAGCCGCGTTGATCCTGCCTGCATGAGCATTGCCCTGACTACCCCACGCCGGGTCGCGATCATCGGCGGCGGTCCCGCCGGCCTGATGGCGGCGGAAACCGTGCGCGCTGCCGGCCACGTCGTCGATCTGTACGAGGCCAAGGGATCACCCGGCCGCAAGTTCCTGATCGCCGGCAAGGGCGGCCTCAACCTGACCCACTCCGATGCGCGCGACGTGTTCGTCTCGCGTTATCGCGAGCGGGCGGAAGCGGTGGGCGGCTGGCTGGCCGATTTCGATGCCGAGGCGCTGCGCGCCTGGGCGCTGGCATTCGGGGTGGAGACCTACGTGGGCAGTTCGGGGCGCGTGTTCCCGGTCGACCGCAAGGCCGCGCCGCTGCTGCGCGGCTGGGTGCGGCGGCTGAAGGAACAGGGTGTGCGCTTCCATGTGCAGCATCGCTGGAGCGGTTGGGATGACGCGGGCGCGCTGTGTTTCCAGACCCCTGAAGGCGAGACCACCGTGACTGCCGACGCCGTGGTGTTCGCGCTCGGCGGCGGCAGTTGGCCGGAACTGGGGTCGGATGGCGCGTGGGTCTCTCCCATGACCGCGCGCGGCATCGACATCGCCCCACTGAAGCCGGCCAACTGCGGCTTCGACATCGGCTGGACGCCCTACTTCAGCGAGCGCCAGGCCGGTGCCCCGCTCAAGCCGGTGGTGGCGCACTGGACCGACCTGCAGGGTCAGCCGCGTTCGCTGCAGGGCGAATGCGTGATCACCGCGACCGGCATCGAAGGCAGCCTGATCTATGCGCTGTCGGCCGATCTGCGCGACGGACTGGCCCGCGATGGCCGGGTGGACCTGCAGCTGGACCTGTTGCCGGGCCAGACCGAAGCACAGGTACTGGAGAAGCTGCAGAAGCCGCGCCAGGGCCGCAGCTTCGGCGAGTTCCTGCGTCGCCAGCTCGGCCTGGGCGGGGTCAAATCCGCACTGCTGTTCGAGGTGCTGGGCCGCGAGGCCGGACAGCTGCCGCAGGACCGGATCGCGCACGCACTCAAGCGCCTGCCGCTGGCACTGCAGGCACCGCGGCCGATCGATGAAGTGATCAGCACCGCCGGTGGCGTGCGGCTGGAGGCGATGGACCCGCAGTTGATGCTGCACGAGCGCCCCGGCACGTTCTGCGCCGGCGAGATGCTGGACTGGGAAGCGCCGACCGGCGGTTACCTGCTGACGGCGTGCTACGCCAGCGGGCTGCGCGCCGGGCGTGGCGTGGTGGCCTGGTTGGCGCAGGCATAGATCGCGAGGTGCCGACCAGCGGCCGGCACTACCAGTGACGCGCCCTGACGCGCGCAGCATCGAGGGAGTGCCGGCCGCTGGCCGGCATCACCGTGTGCGCTGCATGCGCACCGAGGCGAGCGCTACCCCGCTGGGATGCGGATAGCGTTCCTCGCGCAGGGCCTCGAAGCCACAACGGGTGTAGAACGGCACCGCGTTGAGCGAAGCCGAGAGCACCAGCGGACGCGCCGGATCGGCCAACGCCTCCATCGCCTGCATCAAGGTCAGGCCGATGCCACGGCCACCGCAGTCGGGATCGACAAACAGCGCGTCGATCTCATTGCCGTCCCGATCGATCACCCCATACCCCAGCAGGGCGCCGTCGCTGTCTTCGGCGACCACGCAGCCACCAGCCGCCAACAGCGCGCGATAGTGCACCGGCGGTGGCGTGGCCGACCAGGGCGCGATGACCTCCGGCGGATAGGCCGCGCTGCACAGTTCGCGCACGCAGCGCGTGCGCAGCACCCACAGGGCGTCGGCCTCATCGGCACGTCCCACACGCAGTTGAACGGTACGCTCTCCACTCATCGCGATTTGCTCGTCCGCAGCGCCTGGATGCGCGCCGGGGGCTGGAAGGAATCGCTGCGCGCATCGGCCCAGTAATCGTGGAAGACGGCATGGTCCGGCACCTTGCGCAGCAGCTCGCCCGGGGCGAGATACCGGTACAGCGACGCCAGCGAACGGATCTCCACCGGCGAGACACGGCGCAGGATGTGTTCCGGCCCCAGCTCCGACGGATCATGGAGGCCGGCCGCGCACAGCAGGTCGCGCAGCGCACGCAGCGTGTTCTCGTGATAGCTGTGCACGCGCGTGGCCTTGTCGGTCGCGTCCAGGTGGCGCCAGCGATGCGGGTTCTGCGTGGCGATGCCGGTCGGGCATTTGTCGCTGTGGCAGCTCAGCGACTGGATGCAACCCAGCGCGAACATGAAGCCCCGCCCGGCATTGCACCAGTCCGCGCCCAGCGCGATGGTGCGGGCGATCTCGAACGCGCTGGTCACCTTGCCGGCCGCGCCGACCCGGATGCGATCGCGCAGGTCCAGACCAACCAGGGTGTTGTGCACCAGCAGCAGGGCTTCATGCATCGGCACGCCGACATGATCGATGAACTCGGCCGGTGCCGCGCCGGTACCGCCCTCGGCCCCGTCGACCACGATGAAGTCCGGCAACAAGCCGGTCTCCTGCATCGCCTTGGCGATGCCGAACCACTCCCAGGGATGACCGATGGCCAGCTTGAAACCGACCGGCTTGCCGCCGGACAACTCCCGCAGCCGCGCCACGAACTGCAGCAGCTCGACCGGCGTGTTGAACGCGCTGTGCTTCGACGGCGAGACGCAATCCACGCCCATCGGCACACCGCGGGTGATCGAGATTTCCTCGCTGACCTTGGCCGCCGGCAGCACGCCGCCGTGGCCGGGCTTGGCACCCTGCGAGAGCTTGATCTCGATCATCTTGACCTGATCGTGGTTGGCGTTGGCGACGAACTTCTCTTCGCTGAAGCCACCCGCATCGTCACGGCAGCCGAAGTAGCCCGAGCCGATTTCCCAGACCAGGTCGCCGCCCATCTCACGGTGATACGGTGAGATCGACCCTTCGCCGGTGTCGTGGTAGAAACTGCCGCGCCGTGCGCCTTCGTTGAGTGCGCGGATCGCATTGGCCGACAGCGAGCCGAAGCTCATCGCGGAGATGTTGAACACACTGGCCGAATACGGCTTGGCGCAGTTCGGGCCGATCAGGATGCGGAAATCGTGGTGGCCGATCTCGGTCGGCGCGAGCGAATGGTTGATCCATTCGTAGTCCACGGCGTACGTGCTACGCAGCGTGCCGAACGGCACCACGTCCATTTCATTCTTCGAGCGCTGGTAGATCAGGGCGCGCTGCTGCCGCGAGAACGGCACGTCCTCCAGATCGCTCTGCACGAAATACTGGCGGATCTCCGGGCCGATCGATTCCAGCCCGTAGCGGAAGTGCGCCAGCACCGGGTAGTTGCGCCGCAGCGTGCTGCGTTTCTGTAGCAGATCCCAGGTGCCCAGCACCGCCAGTGCGGCCGTCACCCCCACGCCCCAGTACCAGGCGGGCCAGATCGTGGCCAACCACAGGCAGACCGGGAACAGCAGGATGGCGAGCAGATACGCGAGATAGCGATGCATGGCTTTCCTCAATCAAGAGCTGCCCCGAGTCTACAGGCGGTCGTCCACCACTTCCCGGGGCCATACGGATTTGACGTCGTACACCACGCCACCGGGCGCGAGCAGCGCGCGCACCTGCGCCGCGTCGAAGGCGCGGAAACGCTCATGCGCTACCGCCAGCACCACGGCGTCATAGCCGGCCGCCGCCGGTGCCTCGACCCAGTGCACCCCCGCATCGGCAAGCGCGGCCGGCCCGACCCACGGGTCCTGCACGTCCACGCGCGCGCCACTGGCCTGCAGCCGCTGCGCCAGCTCCAGCGCACGGCTGTTGCGCAGGTCCGGGCAGTTCTCCTTGAAGGTCACGCCCAGCACCAGCACGCGCGCCTGTGCGACGGCGATGCTGCGCGAAGCGAGCAGCGCCAGCACCCGCTGTGCGACGTGCTCGCCGACCCGGTTGTTGACCTGGCGCGCGGTGTGGATCAGATCGGGGTGATACCCCACGCTCTCGGACTTGTGCAGCAGGTAATACGGGTCCACGCCGATGCAGTGGCCACCGACCAGGCCGGGGCGGAACGGCAGGAAGTTCCACTTGCTGCCGGCGGCGTCCAGCACATCCTGGGTGTCGATGCCGAGCCGATCGAAGATCAGCGCCAGCTCGTTGACCAAGGCGATGTTGACGTCGCGCTGGATGTTCTCGATCACCTTGGCCGCTTCGGCCACGCGGATCGAGGGCGCCGGCCAGGTGCCGGCGGTGATGATGCCCTTGTACAGCGCGTCGACCACCGCGGCGACCTCGGGCGTCGAGCCGGAGGTGATCTTGCGGATATCCGGCAGCCGGCGTTCGCGGTCGCCCGGATTGATCCGCTCGGGGCTGTAGCCGCAGTAGAAATCGACGTTGAAGCGCAGTCCCGATCCTGCTTCCAGCAGCGGCACGCACACTTCTTCGGTGGTGCCGGGATAGACCGTGGATTCGTAGATCACGATATCGCCCGGGGTGAGCAGGCCGGCGATCAGGGTACTGGCACTGCGCAACGGCGCCAGGTCGGGCTGCTCGTGCGCGTCGATCGGGGTCGGCACGGTCACGATGTACACATTGCATTCGGCAAGATCCGACGGATCGGCGGTGTAACGCGCGTGCACCGCGGCGGCGAGTTCGTCCGCCTCCAGTTCCAGGGTGTGGTCCACCCCACGCTGCAGCTCGGCCACGCGCGCGTGGTCGATGTCGTAGCCGATCGTGGCGTGTTTTCCGCCGAAGGTCACCGTCAACGGCAGCCCGACGTAGCCGAGCCCGATGACGCCGATGCGCGGGGCGAGCGCGGCGGAGATGGCCTGCGTCATCGAGCGGCTCCGCACCGCGGAACCGGGCCGGCCATCAGGCGGGGCATCATCAGGGAATACGTCATGCGCTACGGAACCGGGGGTGCAGGTGATGCAAGCCTAACGCGCCGGACCCTGCCCCACAAAGAACAAAGCCGCCGCCCGCGGAGAGTACGGACGACGGCCAAAGGAATAATGGTCCAGCTGCGGTTACTACCCTTTCAGACAGCCTCCAAGGGCAAACCCCGCAAGACTGGTCACAGCTGGTAGAAACATACTAGGCGCTGAGCCGTGATCATTCTGTTACGGCCAGCGTTGTTTTGCGTTACGACCCCAGCGTCACCGCCGCCGGTTCCAGTTCCCCGGAGACACCGGTCCAGGCAGCGAGCAGATACCCGAAGCCGACCAGCGTGTCACCACCAGCCACAGGCCGCGACTGGAATCCCTGCCACGGCGCATCCGCGATGCGCGCCAGTGCCGTCGGGTCGACCGCTGCCGATGCCATCGTCCAGCGCGGGAAATGACGCGCGTCCACCGGACCACGCGCGAGTTCGCGAAGATTCGTATGGATGCGCGCGTTGAACACGCGCTGGAACACCGAGTCGACGCCGTCCTCCGGCCCTTCGAAGTACTGCAGGAAGCGCTGGCCGTCGAACATCAGCACGCCGGTCACGCCCGCCACTTTGTTGAATCCCACTGCTGCCTGCAGAATCTGATCGATATCAGATGTTTCGATTCCTTCGATAGCGTCGCTGACATAAGCGACCGCATGCAGCGGCATGAAGTATTTCCTTGATGAACTTGAGCTGACTATGCCACGAAGTATTCGCACTGGGTAGACGCCCCGCCATCGCACTCATTCCGGCACCAGGACCTCGTAGCCCCGGGCCCGCAGCTGATCGGCATAGCCACCGGGCGTGACCATTGAGGTCACCGGCACGGTGGCGAAGGTCACCGCATTGCGACGCAGCGCAGCGCTGGCCATGTCCATCCATTTGCGATGCGCCTGGGCATCGACGTCGGCCAGCCCACGCCGCCGCCCGAACTCGCTGGTCGCCACCGCATCCACGCACGCCAGATACTGCCCTTTCACCGCCAGGCTCTCCAGCGCCGCGATGTCGCCGACCGACCAGGCATTGGCCCGCTCGGCCAGCAGCGGCAGGCCATGCTCGACCACGTCCAGCGTGCGGCGGAAGCACTCCACGTCCTGCAGTGCGGTGCCGCGTACTTCCTTGAGCGCTTGCCGCGGGTCGGCGATCTTGATCGTCACCCGCGTCGATACCGGTGTGAGGCCGTGGGCCTTGCTGGCCTTCTCCACCACCTTGGACACCGGCGAGGAATGCCCCAGGCCGACATCCTTGAGGGCGGCCGCATACAGCTCCCCTGCGGCGACCAGCGGCCGGTCCTTCTCGATACCCTTGTCGCGCCCGATATGACGCTGCTTGAGTACCTCCCAGCGCGCGTAGAGATCGGGTGGCAGGCGCTCGCGCAGCGTGCGCCCGTCCGGGTCACGCGCGGCCTTCATCGCCGAGGGCAGCAGGGTCAGTCCGCGGAAGAAACCCACATCGGCGTCCAGCGTCCAGCCGGGTGAGCCAAGCACCTCCTGCGCGCTGGCGATCACGGCCCGCACCTCGTCGGCGCGCCATTCCAGCTTGGCGGGCAGCGGCGACACGGTACCGAGAATCCACAGGGTGTGGCCCTGCGCGTCGCGGACCTGCCACATGCCGGGCCCGGGCTGCTCGCCCGAGACCAGCACCGGCGCGAGGTCGATCACCTCGCCCGCAGCTTCCTTCGGCGCCGGCAGCAGCGTCGGATCCTGGGCGTGGGCGGCGCCGCCGAGCAGCAGCGCGACGCTCCACACCAGTGCTTTCCCTGCACATGCTGCGTTGCCATGAGGCCTGTCCGGGGTGGGTTGCTGCGCAGCCTACGGTGGCGCGCGTCCGGCTGCGTAAAGTTTGCGTTGCGCGCGATTTCAAAGAACCTTGGTGCCCGGGGCCGGAATCGAACCGGCATGGGGTTGCCCCCGGCGGATTTTAAGTCCGATGCGTCTACCAGTTTCGCCACCCGGGCAACGGCGCGCATAGGGTGCCTGATCACGCCGGGTTTTGGAATGCACGCGCGCCGATGCGCCCCTGCTCAGATCGCGCGCGAGTACCGCACCGGCTGGTCCGGCTGGGCCAGATAGCGGTCGAAACACATCGCCAGCAGCCGCAGCAGCGGACGTCCACGCTCAGTGACCCGCACCACGCCCTGCGTGTACTCGGCCAGGCCGTCGGCCTGCAGTGCGGCCAGCGCGCGCAGCCCGTCGGCGAAATACGTCTCGAAGTCCACCCCGTGCCGTGCCGCAAACGCCCTGCCATCCACGTCGCCCTGGCACATCAGCTGGCCGATCAGCTCGGCACGCAGCACGTCGTCCGGGTCCAGCGCCAGGCCGCGCCAGACCGGCAGCCGCCCCGCATCCACCGCCGCTTCCCAGGCCGGCAGCTCGCGCGGATTCTGACTGTAGGTGGTGCCGATGTGGCTGATCGCGCTGGCGCCAAGGCCGACCAGATCGGTATCGGAATGCGTGGTGTAGCCCATGAAGTTGCGGTGCAGTTGACCCGCGCGTTGTGCGCGCGAGAGGTCTTCCTCCGGCAGCGCGAAGTGGTCCATGCCGATGTACTGATACCCCGCCTCGGAGAGCCGTTGCACCGCCAGGCCGAGCAGGGCGAGTTTCTGTTCGGGGCTGGGCAGATCCGCATCGGCGATCTGGCGCTGCGCACGGAACAGATGCGGCAGGTGCGCATAGCCATACACCGCCAGGCGATCCGGCCGCTCGCGCAACACCGTTTCCAGCGTCTGCGCGAACCCGGCCAGCGTCTGTTTCGGCAGCCCATAGATCAGATCGACATTGACCGAGCGCAACCCGTACTCGCGGCATGCACGCAGGATATCCAGCGTGGCTTCCACGCCCTGCTCGCGGTTGATCGCCTTCTGCACATCGGGATCGAAGTCCTGCACGCCCAGGCTGGCGCGATTGAAGCCCAGTTCGGCCAGCACCGCGATGTCGGCGCGCGTGACGAAGCGCGGATCGAGCTCGATGGAAAAGTCGCGCGAGGCCGCCGTGCTGAACGTGAAGCGCTGACGCAGCCCCTCGATCAGCTCGCGCATCTGTGCCGGCGCGAGGAAGTTCGGCGTGCCACCGCCGAGGTGCAGCTGGATCACCTCCCGCGCCGGATCGAACTGCGGCGCCATCAGGTCCGCCTCGCTCAGCACCCGCGCGACATAGGCGATGCCCTTGCCGTGATCACGGGTGATGACCCGGTTGCAACCGCAGTAGAAGCACGGGCTGCTGCAGTACGGCACGTGGACGTACAGCGACAACGGTCGCCCGAGCCGGTTGCTGTCCACGATGGCTCCGCGCAGGGCCGCTTCACCGTACCCGTCATGGAAGTGCGGCGCGGTCGGATAGGAGGTGTAGCGCGGGCCGGGCCGATCATGGCGGCGCAGCAGCTCGGGGTCGAAGTGCCAGGCGAGCCCGGCGGCGGCAGGCGAGAAGGTATCCATGTCGCCAGCGTGCGCGTACATGGGCGCGCGCGCATTGCGTCAGATCAATTCAGGCCCGGGCGCCCCGCCATCGGCAGGCTGGGCCAGCGCAGCATCTGGAAGCGGCGCCAGAACGTATCGGCGATGCGCTCGGCGACATCATCGGCCAGCCGCTGCATCGGCAGGTTGCCGCATTCGGCAGTGGTCTGCCGGAACAGCGCCAGCCAGCGGTCGAAAAGATCGCGGTCGAGCTCGTCCATGGCCATGTGCTTGGGCATCGGCGCGCCTTTGAAGCGACGCGTGCCACGCAACATCGCCGACCAGAAATCGACCAGCTGGGCCAGGTGCGCATCCCAGTCGTGGATCCGCGCGGCGAACACCGGCGCCAGGCGCGGCTCCTCGCGGACACGCGCGTAGAAGTCGTGCACCAGGCGGGTGACCTCGTCCTCGCTGCACAGGTCCAGCGCCGGGAGCGGCAGCGTGTTGTCGGTGGGATCGGCCATGAACATCCTCGGGCGGCACCGCCCAGCGTCGTCGGCAGGGCCCGCCGCTGCCTTGATCAGGATCAATGAAGCCGGTGGCGAAGCCTTCTAGTCTGGGAGCTCGACAGGAAGCGCGCACCCGCGATCCCGGCCCCCGGTCGGCGCGAAGTATAGCCCCGCCCTGCCCCCTCCTCCTGAGCGTGGCCGCAATGAACGACCTGCACGACCCGCCCGACGGCAGCCGCCGACGGCTGATCCAGCAATGGGGCGCCATCCTGTGGCCCAGCTTCATCGCCGCCGGCCTGGCCAGCGTGGTGTTCTTCGCCTTCGTCGACCCGTTGCGCCTGCGCGACATCAGCTTCCCGCAGCACGAGATCAGCCGCGAGCTCGGCTATACGCTGGGCTTTTTCATGTTCTGGGCGGTCACCGCCGCCGCCAGTGCGATCACCGGGTACCTGCTGCGGCCGATGCCCGGCGACGACGACGATCTGCCGCTGGGGTGACCATGTCCAATCGCCTGACCCTGCACCTGGTCGATACCCCGCCGGCGTCCCCGCCAGCGGAGCCGCACACGCCGCTGCGCTGGCGTCCGCTGTTGTCCGCGCTGCTGCTGGCCGGGTTCTACGCGCTGCCGTGGCTGCGCTGGGACGGCCGCCAGGCGCTGCTGTTCGACCTGACCGCGCGCCGCTTCGATCTGTTCGGCTGGACGCTCTGGCCGCAGGACGTGGGCCTGCTGTTGGGGCTGGCCGCCGTGCTCGGCACCGCGCTGGTACTGCTCACCAACCTGGCCGGGCGGGTGTGGTGCGGCTACGGCTGCCCACAGACCCTGTGGAGCCGGCTGTTCCGCTGGATCGAACAGGGCATTGCGCGCCGGGTGCCGGCCGCGGGTGCGGCGCGCGCGATCAAGCACCTGGCGTGGATGCTGGTGGCGGCATGGACCGGTATCACCTTCGTCGGCTTCTTCAGTCCGATCCACGGGCTGGTCGGCACGTCATGGCCGCCGCTGTGGAGCGGATGGGAAACCTTCTGGATCGTGTTCTATGCGGCGGCCACCTGGGGCAATGCGGGCTTCCTGCGCGAGCATGTCTGCCGCGAGCTGTGCCCGTATGCGCGCATCCACGGCATGTTCTGCGACAGCGACACCCCGCGGATGCACTACCACGCGCGCCGCGGCGAACCACGTGGAGCGCGCGTGCCGGGGTTGGGCGGTGTCGAGGCGCGTGGCCGCGGGCTGCTCGACCCCACCAGCGCCCGCGATTACGCTTTCCGCGCCGCGCATGAAGACATCGCCGGCCCGATGCCGCGTTTCAGCGCCGACCGCCTGGGTGATTGCCTGGATTGCGGCGCCTGCGTCAGCGTCTGTCCGATGGCGCTGGACGTGCGTGCCGGGCCACACGCGGACTGCATCGGCTGTGGCGACTGCCAGGATGCGTGCGATGCGCGGATGCGCGCCGCGCAGTTCCCGATCGGGCTGATCCGGTACACCAGCACGGCGGCCATGCAGCAACGTCCCGCGCGCTGGCTGCGCCCGCGCACGCTCGCCGCGGCCGGCACGCTGCTGGCGCTGCTGGGTATCGGTCTTCATCACGTGTCGTAGCGCCGCGCTGGCGGTGTTCCCCTGCGGATTCCCGGTCCCCCGACCCGGACTCAGCGTGCGCGTGTCCGCGCACTACGCGGCGGCACCAACTGCGCCCGCCGCACGATCCCCAGCTGTTCGATGATCAACGCCAGCTCATTGGTGACACGGGTTCGCGCGGTGCCCTGCGCGGGTGGGACCAGGCGCTCGAGCACGCGCTGGTAGGTGGACCAGAATTCCGGGCCGCAGCCATGTTTCACGTAGCTGGCTTCCAGCTCGGTTCGCACTCCGTCAGCCAAGTCATGTTCGCCGTATTCCATACGACCTCCGTGGGACTTGCTTGCTTCAGGGACGACAAAACCCCCTCAGGGGCGGATTCACTTCGGGTTCACTTAAAATTTGCACGGGCGTTGCATTAAGTCAATTATCCGACCGGCAAACGCAGACGCGATGATGAACCGTTCATATTGCGTGGCCGCCCGCACCTGCATGATGCGGGTGCTGTATTGACAGCAATATGTCAGTGGCGGCACCCCGGATAATCCGGGACCGTCCGGCCTCACTCCCCCGGGAAACGTCACGGGAGGCACGCTCACTTGGCGGACGAGCGGGTCTCCTGGACCCCGGCGCGCTCGGGCAGGTGCGGCGCGACGAACCGCATCAGCCGTTCCATCGCACTGTCCACCGGCGGGCCGCCCAGGCTGCGATCGGCGAACGCCTCCCAGTCACCGGCCGACAACTCCGCGATCAGGGTCGGTTCCACGCCCAGCCAGCGCATGCTCCAGTACGGAAAATAACGCTGCGGCACGCGTGCATGGCCGAGTTTGTGGATGGCCCGATGGCTGCGCGCCTGCAGCACGCGCTCATGCACGGCCGACACCCCGTCATCCGGACCTTCGAAGTACTGCAGGAACCGACTGCCATCGCAGAGCAGTACACCGGTGACCCCAGCCAGGCTGTTGAAGCGGATGGCATCTTCGACAAGAGCATCGAGATGCGCCGCAGACAACGGACCCGCAACGTCGCTGACATACGCGATCGCGCACAGGGGCATGGGTAAACTCCGACAATTTCAAACCACTATGCTGGCACTTTCAGGTACCTAAATAAAGCCGTTGCCTGAAGCGTTCAGAACAGGGCGGATTTACTGCCGTGGGGCAATCGAACTGCGCACCGCCTCACTGAAGGCATCGAGCAGGAACGGCTTGGCGATCATCGCCATGCCGTTGTCGAGAAACGCCGAACGCTCCTGCGCTTTCTCCGCGTAGCCGGTCATGAACAGCACGGGCAATGCCGGGCGCGACTGCCGCGCGATTTCCGCCAGCTGTCGTCCGTTGAGGCCCGGCAGCCCGACATCGGTGATCAGGAGGTCGATTTTCTTCGACGACCCCAGGATCGGGATGGCGCCGTCGGCATCGCCGACCACTTCGGCGGTATACCCGAGATCTTCGAGCACCACGGTCACCAGCATGCGCACCTGCTCGTCATCCTCCACCACCAGGATCGACTGCCCGGCGCCGAGCGACACCGGCGGCGCGTTGGGGGCGTCGTCGTCTTCGGTGACCTCGTGCACCACCGGCATGAACAGCGACACCGTGGTGCCCTGCCCCGGCGCGGAGTCCACGGTGATGTGGCCGCCGGACTGCTGCATGAAGCCGTAGACCATCGACAGGCCCAGCCCGGTGCCCTTGCCGATCGGCTTGGTGGTGAAGAAGGGTTCGAAGATGCGTTCCACCACCTCCGGGGGCATGCCGGTGCCGGAATCGGAGACGGACACCACCGCATACTCGCCGGCCGGAATGGTCGGCAGCTCGCCGTCGGCGACGTGGACGTGCAACGTGCGCAGCTGCAACTTACCGCCATCGGGCATCGCATCACGCGCATTGATGGCCAGATTCAGCAGCGCGCTTTCGAACTGGTTACTGTCCAGGTTCGCGCGCAGCGGCGTCTCGCTGATGGCCATCTGGATGCGGATCGTTTCGCCCAGGGTGCTGCGCAGCAGGTCCTGCACCGAACCGACCAGCTCATTGAGTTCCATCGTCCTGGAATCCAGCGATTGCCGGCGCGAGAACGCCAGCAGCCGCTGGGTGAGCGCCGCCGCACGCTGGCTGGAGGCGGTCGCCGCATCCAGGAAGCGCTCCAGCCCATCCATGCGCCCCATGTCCAGGCGCATGCGCACGATATCCAGCGAGGACAGGATGCCGGTCAGCATGTTGTTGAAGTCGTGCGCGATACCGCCGGTCAACTGCCCGATCGCATCCATTTTCTGCGACTGGCGCAGGGCCGCTTCACTGGCCTCGCGCGCAGCCATCTGGCGCTCCAGTTCGGCGGTGCGCTCGGCCACCATCGCCTCGAGGTCCAGCGCGTGCTGCTGGCTGGTCTCCAGGGCGAGTTTGGACGCGGTGATATCGGTGACGAATACATGGAAACCGTCCGGCGCGCCATCCGCGTTGAAACGCGGCGAGTAGCGGATTTCACTGTCGCGTCGGCGGCCGTCACTGAACGGCCAGTTCGCTTCGAACACGATGTGCTCGCCCTTCAGCGCACGCTCGATCAACAGGTGGCGACTGCTCCAGACGTCCGGCCCGAACACCTCCGGCACGCGCTTGCCGATCACTTCCGACACGGGCCGCCCGAACCAGGCTTCATAGGCCTTGTTCGCGAAGCGGTAGTGCAGGTCGCGGTCGATGAAGGCGATCAGCACCGGCATGGCATCGGCCACCAGGCGCAGCTCGGCCTCGCTGCGCTCCAGTGCGGCCCGTCCATCGGCCAGCGCCTGCATCTGGTCGCGCACCAGGAACTGCTTGTCGCGCGCCCTCAGGGCGCTCTGCACGGAGCTGAGCAGCGAACTGCTGCCCAACGGCCGATCCAGTTCGATGATGTTGATCGCCAGCTGCAGGCCGGGATTGGCCAACGGGCGCTTCTGCGAGCGCGGCGAGCGCAGCAGGATGAAGGGGATGTCCGACCAGGAGGGCTGTCGGGCCAGCGGCTCCAGCAGGGCGCCCGCACCTTTGGTCACCGCCTCTTCGGTGACGACCACGGCGCCCACGCCATCGTCGAGCGCGTCGCCCAGCCGCGACAGGCTGTCGTGGATCGTGGTGTTCAGTCCGGACGCGTGGAGCACCGAAGCGATGCTCTCCGCATCGCGCCCGAATGGCGCAAAGATGTGGATCGCCCCGGACACGCCATCATTCCGCACTGGCGAGGCCCAGCAGATGCGCCGTGTTGCCAACGAACTCCGGCGTGCCGGTCAGGATGCCCTTGAATTCATCCAGGGGTGCACTGAGCGAAATGCCCTTGCCGTCGATCTTCAATTCCCGGATCGTGTTTTCGTGCGCACCGCCGCGGTTCTTGATGACCGAGATCGCCTTGCGGATGCGGCCCTGCGATTCGAAGAAACGGAACAGCACGACCGAGTCGGCGATATAGGAAACGTCGAGGTTGCCGGTCGACATCGTTCCGACCAGGCCATGTTGCGGATTGATCAGGAGCGTCGCCACGCCCTTCTGGTTGAGATACGAGAGCATCTCATGCAGCTGCAGCATGAGCTGCTTTTCCTGCGGCATCGCGGTGACGTAGCCGATGAGGCTGTCGATCACCAGCAGCTGGCAGTGACGTTCCTCGACCGCACGCTGCAGGTTCCAGGCGAACTCGCCCGGCGAGATTTCCGCCGGATCGACCTGCTGGATTTCCAGCAGTCCCGACTCGAGATGCTTGCTCAGATCGATGTCCAGCGATTCCGCGCGGGCGAGAAGCGTGCCGATGCGCTCATCGAACTCGAAGATGCAGCAGTGCTCGCCGCGCTCGCACGCCGCCCAGACGTACTGCAGCGCCACGTTGGTCTTGCCGCTCCCAGCGGGGCCGGTCAGCAGCGTACTGGTGCCACGCAAGGGTCCGCCACCGAGCAGGCTGTCGATCTCACCCACCCCGCTGCTGATGGGCGTACCCACGAACTTGGCGTGGTGATCCAGCGCGATCAACCGCGGGAACACGACCAGGCCGCCCTCGCGGATGGTCATGTCGTGGTAGCCGGCGGTGAAGTTCACCCCGCGCAGTTTCTGCACATGCATGCGGCGGCGCGCCGGGCCGAAATCCAGCGTCAAGCGCTCCAGCGACACCACGCCATGACACAGACTGTGCAGCTGGCCATCGCGCTCTTCGCCGGAGGCGGTCATGTCATCGACCAGCACGACCGTCGCGCTTTTGGGCGCGAAGAACTGCTTGAGCGAGAGAATCTGGCGACGGTAACGCAGCGGGTCCTGTGACAGCAGCCGCAGTTCGGACAGCGAATCGAAGACCACGCGATGCGGCTTGATGCGCTCGACCTCGCGAAGGATCAGCTTGACCGTTTCGTCCAGCTCCACTTCCCAGGAGTGCAGGACGGACTGCAGCCGCCCATCGCCGAGTGCCTCTTCGGCCGAGGCCAACTCGAACAGCTCCAGCCCCTCCAGCGACCAATCGTGGGCATCGGCGACCTCGCGCAGTTCGTCTGCGGTCTCCGAGAGCGTGATGTACAGGCAGCGCTCCCCCTTGCTCAATCCATGCAGCAGGAACTGCAGGGACAGCGTGGTCTTGCCCGATCCGGGGGGCCCCTCCAGCAGGTACAGCCGCCCTTGGGGAAAGCCTCCGCCAAGAACGCTGTCGAGCCCTTCGATCCCGGTTGCTACGCGCGCTTTTTGTGTCTGCATAAGGTTGCCAATGTGGACGGCTGCAGCATACGAAGCGCCCTGTGTAGGCCCCGTCGGCTATGCCCGCCAACCTGAATGGAGACCCACAACGCACAAAGCCCGCTTTCGCGGGCTCTGGGCTTGTTTCTATTTGGAGGCCTGGGTCGGAATTGAACCGGCGTACGCGGATTTGCAGTCCGCTGCATGACCACTCTGCCACCAGGCCGGTGACCCTACGATCATCGAAGGCGTGTTGCGTGCCCCGATAAAACAAGACCCCGAGAACGGGGCCTGGTCAGGATTTGGAGCGGGAAACGAGACTCGAACTCGCGACCTCAACCTTGGCAAGGTTGCGCTCTACCAACTGAGCTATTCCCGCAAAATCAAGCGTGCATATTACCGAAACCACTCGAAACACGCCAGCTTTTTCACACCTTTTTTCACATCCCGGTCGATGCTGCCGGACCGGATGCCCGCGTGCCACCGCGGAGAAAAACAAGGCCCCAAGGGGGCCCTGTCGAAATCTGGAGCGGGAAACGAGACTCGAACTCGCGACCTCAACCTTGGCAAGGTTGCGCTCTACCAACTGAGCTATTCCCGCAGACTTTCGCTTGCCCCGACCGCACCGCGCCCTGGGGCGCTGGAGGCTGTCGGCCCCTCGACCTGCGTCGAAGGAGCGCTATTCTGTCGGAATTCCTTCACGTCGTCAACATCCTTTTGGCGGCATTTCCGTGCGTTGCGCCGGGCCGCCCCGGGGCGCTTGCCGGCCTTGCCCTGCCCCTCCCCGGTCAATCCATGAATCACCGCATGCCACGCCCTCTCCGCATTGCCAGCCTCGCCATCGCCGCCCTGATCGGCGCCCTCGCCATCGTCGGCGCGACCACCCACGTCGTCTCCAATGCCTGGATGATGCTGACTGACAGAAGCAACGTGATTCCGGCCGAATCATCGATCCTATGGTTCGAGCCCTACGTGATCAACCAGGGCTCATCGAACTATTGGCTGTACGGCAAGGACCGCACGAACTATTACCACTTCGCGCACACGGAGCAGGCGCTCTACGTGTACCTGCCCATCGAAAACAGCTGTCCCGGGTTCGACCGCGGGAACATCCGCACGTGGTGCAACGTCCGGATCGGAACGCGCCACTGACCGCAGACACGCGCATACGAAAAAAGCGACCCGGAAGGTCGCTTTTTTCGGCGTTTCCGTTCGCGACGGATCGCGATGGAAACAGTATCTGGAGCGGGAAACGAGACTCGAACTCGCGACCTCAACCTTGGCAAGGTTGCGCTCTACCAACTGAGCTATTCCCGCTTGGGAGGCGAAATTCTACAGCCAAATGCAGGGCTGTCAACAGCCTTTTACGCATTCTTTTTCGCCTTGGCGCTCTCACGCGCGAGGCGCTCGTCTTCGCGCAGGCTCGGCCAGGCCGCGTGCAGGTACTGCAGGCCCGACCACAGCGTCAGGATCGAGGCGATCGCCAGGGTCCAGTCGCCGATATGGAAGACCTGGATGCCCATCCAGATGTCCTGCATCGGGGTGTGCGGTGCGACCGAATACAGCAGGCACAGCAGCGCGACCATCTGCGCGGTGGTTTTCACCTTGCCGATCACGGCCACGCGCACCTTGGCGCGCTGGCCGATTTCCGCCATCCATTCGCGCAGTGCGGAGACGGCGATTTCACGGCCGACGATCACCGCCGCCCAGACCGCCATCCACGCCGTGGGATGACCCTGCACGATCAGGAACAGCGCCACCGCCACCATCAGCTTGTCCGCGACCGGATCCAGGAACGCGCCGAACGCGGACTGCAGGTCGTAGCGGCGGGCGATCCAGCCGTCGAGCCAGTCGGTGAGCGCGGCCAGGCCGAAGATCGCCGCGGAGGCGAAATTGGTCCACTTGTAGGGGAGATAGAACACCAGCACCAGCACGGGGATCATCACGATCCGCAGCAGGGTCAGCCAGGTGGGGAGGGTCAACTTCATTGCGTCTCTCTACTCGCCCGCCGCGTCGGGCGTGGGCAGTCCATGAAGGTTAGCGTAGATACGCGCAGCGAGGGCGTCATTGATGCCTTCCACCTTCGCGATTTCCGCTTCGCCGGCGGCTTTCAGGCCGACCAGGCCGCCGAAATGTTTGAGCAGGCTGGCACGCCGGCGCGGGCCGATGCCGGGGATATCTTCGAGTTTGCTGGTCATCCGGGCCTTCTGGCGGCGCCCGCGGTGGCCGGTGATGGCGAAGCGATGGGCCTCGTCGCGCACCTGCTGGATGAACTGCAGCGCCGGTGAGGCCGCGCCCGGGCGCAGCTCGCGGCCGTCCGGCATCACCAGGGCTTCATGCCCTGCCCTGCGCTCCACGCCCTTGGCCACGCCGACCAGCATCACCCCTTCCACGCCCAGATCGGCCAGCGCGGCCTGCGCCTGGGCCAACTGGCCGGCGCCACCATCGATCAGCAGCAGATCGGGCAGCACGCCATCCTCTTCGACCGCACGGCGGAAGCGCCGTTCGATCGCCTGGCGCATGGCGGCATAGTCATCGCCCGGTTCGATCCCGCTGATGTTGAAGCGGCGGTACTGGCTGCGCACGGGCCCGGCGGCATCGAACACCACGCACGAGGCCACGGTGGCTTCGCCCATGGTATGGCTGATGTCGAAACACTCGACCCGCTTGACCTGCTCGGTGAGGCCGAGCATCTGGCGCAGGTCTTCGCTGCGCGCGTGCTGCGCGGTGCGGCTGCCCAGTTCGGTCACCAGGGTGATCTGCGCATTGCGCGCGGCCAGCTCGACATACCCGGCGCGCTCGCCACGGACATTCCACCGCAGCTGCACCTTGTGCTCGGCGGAGGCACTCAGCGCCGATTCGATCAGGCTGGCATCGGGAATCTCGCGGTCGAGCAGGATCTCGCGCGGAGGGGCGTGCTCGGCGTAATACTGGGACACGAACGCGCCCAGCACCTCGTCGGCACTCTCTTCGCCATTGGTGCGCGGGAAGAACGGCCGCGTGCCCATGTTGCGGCCATCACGGAAGGCCAGCAGCAGCACACAGGCACTGGCGCCCTGGGTGGCGCAGGCGAGCACGTCCAGGTCGGCAGCGCGGCCGTCCACGTACTGACGGGTCTGCATGCTGCGCAGCGAGGCGATCAGATCGCGCAGGCGCGCGGCCTGCTCGAACTCCAGCGCTTCGCTGGCGGTCTGCATCTGGGTGCCGAGCTCGCGCGCGAGCTGGTCGCTCTTGCCTTCCAGGAACATCGAGGCGCGGCGCACGGATTCGGCATAGTCCTCGGCCGCCACCAGGTCCACGCACGGCGCGCTGCAGCGGCCGATCTGGTACTGCAGGCAGGGCCGCGAGCGGTTGCGGAACACGCTGTCTTCGCAGCTGCGCAGCTTGAACAGCTTGTGCATCAGGTTGAGCGTTTCGCGCACCGCGGTGACGCCCGGGTACGGCCCGAAGTACCGCCCCGGCACCGCCCGCGGGCCACGGTGCAGCGCGATGCGCGGCCATTGCTCGCGGGTCAGCAGCACGTGCGGATAGGTCTTGTCGTCACGCAGGGAGACGTTGTAGCGCGGCGAGAGCGACTTGATCAGCTGGTTTTCCAGCAGCAGCGCCTCGGCTTCCGAGCGGGTCACGGTCACGTCCATGCGCGCGACCTGCGACAGCATCGACATGATCCGCGTGGTCTTGGGCGTGCCGTTGAAATAACTGCCCACGCGGTTGCGCAGCGCACGCGCCTTGCCGACGTACAGCAGGGTGTCGTCGGCAGCGTACATGCGGTACACGCCGGGGGCGGTGCTCAGGTGGGCCGCAAATGCCTTGCCATCGAAGGCGGGGGCGGAAGAAACAGTCATTCGTTGATCGGCACGTCGCTCAGGACACCACTGACGGGGTCGAAACGGAGGACGGCATGGGCGTCGGTCTCCGCGATCCAGACCGCACCGCCGCCCAGCGCCAGGCCGGCCGGGCCATGCAGGCGGCGCGGCAGCTCCAGCGTGCTCAGCTCGCCCCCGCCGAGGCGCAGCGTGCGCAGGCGGCCGTTGCCGGCATCGGCGATCCACAGCAACGGGGCATCCGGACTCAGCGCGATCGCCTGCGGGTACTGCAGCAGCGCCGAGGCCCGCGGGCCATCCTGTTCGCCGAAGGTCCACAGGCCCTGCCCGACCAGTGTCTGCACCAGATCGCCGCGCAGCTGCATGGCGCGGATCGACGAGCCGAGTGCATCGCAGACGTACAGCACCTGCTGGACCGCCGCGACCGAGCACGGCTGCGCGAACGCGGCCAGATGACCGCTACCGTCGCGCGCGTCGATCGCACCGCTGCCGGCGCGCCACTGCAGGCTGCGCTGGCCGAGGTGATAGCTCCAGATGCGGTTGTCGCCGGCCATCGCGATATGGATCTGGTTGTCGGCGACCGCCAGGCCCTGCGGGTGGTTGAGCGCGGTACGGCGCGGATCGGCCACCGGCCCTTCGATCGGCTCGCCGGGGCGGCCGGTGCCGCACAGCGTATCGACCTGGCCGGACAGCAGATGGATGCGGCGCAACGCATGATTGCCGGTGTCGGCGACGTACAGCCATTCGCGCTCCAGCGCGAGGCCCTGCGGGTGGTGGAAGGCTGCTTCGGCCTGGCCCCCGTCCATGAAATCAGCGGTGCCCATGCCGAACTGGCGCAGCACCCGGCCACCGTGGCTGCATTCCAGCACGCGGTGATGCCCGGTATCGGCGATGTACAGGCGCTCGGTGGTCACCGCAAGCCCGGTCGGGAAGCGCAGCGCGAGGCGCGGTTCGGGGCTCAGTTCGCGGGCGCCGTGCAGGTCCTCATCGGACGGCCGCGAACTGCCTTCGCAGAGCGCCGTGAGGGCGCGCTCCAGTTCGCCGCCGAGGCCGACCAGCCGTTCGCGCTCGCGCCCCTGGGCATCCAGCAGGACCAGGGTCGGCCACGCGGTCACGCCGAAGCGGCGCCAGCCGTCCCACTCCGCATCCAGCAGCGCCGGGGCGTTCAGGCCCTGGCGCCGGAGCAGCTTCAGCGACTGCGCGGGATCGCGCTCACCATCGAAACGCGGCACCTGCAGCACCAGCAGCTGCAGCTTGCCCGGGTTGCGCGACTGCCACTGGGCCAGCTCGGCCAGCCGCTGCGCGCACCACACCGAGGCGGCATTGACGAAGGCCAGCACCACCGGCCGTCCCTGCAGCTCGGCGAGGGTGGTCGGCGGGGCGTTGAGCCAGGTGGCGAATTCGGGCAGATCCTGGACGGGCTGGACGTTCATGCCCCGATTATGCCGGACTCGGCGTCATGCATCCGTCGTGCCACGGTCATCCGGTGGTCCATCGCCTGCGGCGGAGGTCGCCGCGGCGGACGACCGCCCCGGTCACGGGTGCGCGGCCCACCACGCCTCTGCGCGCTCCAGATCCTCCGGCGTATCGATGCCGGGCGGGAACTCGGACGGGGTCAGCGCCACGCTGATGCGGTGCCCCGCTTCCAGCACGCGCAGCTGCTCCAGCGATTCCAGCTGCTCCAGCGTGCCGGGCGGCAACGCGGCGAACTGGCGCAGGAAACCGGCGCGGTAGCCGTAGATGCCGATATGGCGCAGCCAGTGCGGGCCGGCCAGGGTGTCGTGCGAGCGCGCGAACGCATCGCGGTGCCACGGGATCGGCGCGCGGCTGAAGTAGAGCGCGTCCAGGTTCTGCCTGCGCACGACCTTGACCACGTTCGGGTCGAACAGGGTTTCGGCATCCTCGACCGGGGTGGCCAGCGTGGACATCTCCGTACCGCTGTAGACCAGGGCTTCGGCCACTGCGCGGATGCCTTCGGCCGGGGCGAACGGCTCATCGCCCTGCAGGTTCACCACCAGCGTGTCATCCGCCCAGCCGGCCTGCGTTGCGCACTCGGCCAGGCGATCGGTGCCGGAGGCATGCGCGGTGGAGGTCATCGCCACGCGCACCTCGGCCAGCCCCTGCAGGGCATCGGCGATGCGCTGATCATCGGTGGCGACCCAGACTTCGCGCGCACCGGCAAGCAGGGCGCGTTGCGCCACGCGTAGCACCAGCGGCTCACCACCGAGCAGGCGCAGTGGCTTGCCCGGCAGTCGCGAGGCGGCATAACGGGCGGGAATGGCGACGACGAACTCGACGGAAGCGCTCATGGGGGACGACCTGTACGGAAGGAATGCAGTCAGGGCCTCAGTGTGCCGCACGCGGCACCGGGCCCGTCAACGCTTGCCGAGTTTCTCGACGCGGTCCAGCAGCGTGATCCAGAACGCTGCCGGCAGTTCGGCCGACAGCGGCACGGCGAAGTGCCATTCGGTCGCGAAGGCCTTGCACTTGACCGCGTCCTTCTCGGTCATCAGCACCGGCAGTTCGCTGCCGAAGCGCAGATCGGCCGGCTGGTAGGCATGGTGATCGGCGAAGGCATGCGGCACCACGCCGATGCGATGCGCACGCAGCATGTCGAAGAAGCGCTGCGGGTTGGCGATACCGGCCACCGCATGCACGCGCTGCCCCTGGAAATGCGCGAGGCGCCGCGCGCGGCCGCCCTGCAGCGGCTGGGCGCTGTCGATGCGCAGCTGCATCGGCCATTCGCCGAAACCGCAGGCGGTCTGCGCTTCGGTGCCATCGCTGGCCTGGCCCATGTTGACCACCCGGAAGTCGCAGTCGCGCGCACGGCTGGCCGGCTCGCGCAGCGGCCCGGCCGGAATCAGCCGGCCATTGCCGTAGCGACGCTGGGCGTCGACCACTTCGATCTCGATGTCACGCGCCAGCCGGTAATGCTGCAGGCCGTCGTCACAGACGATGATGTCGCAGCCCGCCTCGACCAGTGCCTTGCCGGCCGCGACGCGGTCCGCATCCACCCGGACCGGCACGCCGGTTTTCCAGGCGATCAGCACCGGCTCGTCGCCGCCGATCGCGGTATCGGTCGTGGCCAGCACCCAGCGTGGCGTGCCCGCGTCCTCGCGGCCATAGCCACGGCTGGCGACGCCCGGCTTCCAGCCGGCCTCGCGCAGCCGGTTGACCAGCGCGATGGTCAGCGGGGTCTTTCCGGTGCCACCGGCGGTGATGTTGCCGACCACCACCACTGGCACCGGCAGCGGATGCCGCTTCAGCCAGCGGCGGCGATACGCCATCCGCCGCAGCGCGATGGCCGCGCCGTACAGCGGTGACGCCAGGCGTGCCAGGAACGGAATCGCGGTGCCGTCATACCAGTACGACGGCGTGTTCGTACCCTTGCCGGCCATCAAGGCTGCCTTTCGCGGAACTGCATCTTGTGCAGGTGCTCGTAGAGCCCACCCAGCGCCAGCAGTTCAGTGTGCGTGCCACGCTCGACGATGCGGCCGTGATCCATCACCAGCACCTGGTCGGCATGCTCGATGGTGGACAACCGGTGCGCGATCACCAGCGTGGTGCGCTCGGGCATCAGGCGCTGCAGGGCATCCTGCACCAGGCGCTCGGATTCGTTGTCGAGCGCGGCGGTGGCTTCATCCAGGATCAGGATCGGCGCGTCGCGCAGGATCGCGCGGGCGATCGCCAGACGCTGGCGCTGGCCGCCGGAGAGCAGCGCACCGTTCTCGCCGACCGGCGTCTGCAGCTGTTGCGGCATGCGCGCGATGAACTCCCAGGCATTGGCCGCTTCGGCCGCCGCGCGGATCTGTTCTTCGGTGGCGTCCATGCCGTAGGCGATGTTGGCGCCCACGGTGTCATCGAACAGCATCACCTTCTGTCCGACCATCGCGACCTGGCGGCGCAGGTCGGCCAACGGATAATCATCCAGTGCCACGCCGTCGAGCGTGATGCGGCCACCGCTGGGTTCGTAGAAGCGCGGCACCAGACGGATCAGGCTGGTCTTGCCGCTGCCGGAGCGGCCGACGATCGCCGTCACCGTGCCCGGCTTGGCCACGAAGCTGATGTCATCCAGCGCGATGCCGGTGTCCTCGCGGTAGCGCAGCATCACGTGTTCGAACGCGAGCTCGCCACGTGCGCGGCCGATCCGCTGGATGCCTTCGTCGCGCTCGACCGGCATGTCCAGAATCCCGAACAGGCGCTCGGCGGCGGCCACGCCGCGCGAGATCGAGGTCTGCACGCTGGTCAGGCGACGCAGCGAGGGAATGATCGCCATCATCGAGGTCATCAGGCCCATGAACTGGCCTGCGTTGAGCTTGCCGGCCAGCGCCTCGCGGGTGGAGACCCACACGATCACCGCCAGCGCCAGCGCGGCCAGGAACTGCACCGTGCTGGAGGCCAGCGCGCGCGTGGTCTCGACCTTCATGTTCAGGCCGAGCATGCGGTTGGCCAGACGCGAATAGCGCGAGATCTCGTGCGCCTGGGTGCCATGCACCTTCACTTCCTGCTGCGCGGCCAACGACTGCTCGGCGGTCTGCGCCATGCCACCCATGCCGTCCTGGATGCCGCGGCTGATGCGGCGGTAACGCTTGCCGACGACCGAGACGATCACGCCGATCAGCGGCACCACGACCAGCATCGCCATGGTGACCTTGACGCTCATCTGCAGCATCACCACCAGCATGGCGATGATGGTGAGGGTGTCGGCCACCAGGGTCTTGAGCGCATCGGCGCTGGCCTGGGTAACCTGCTCGGTATCGAAGTTCAGGCGGCTGACCATCACCGGCGTGGCTTCGGCATCGAAATGCGAGGACGGCAGGTGCAGGTACTTCTCCAGCACCTGCTCACGCAGGTCGCGCACCACGCTGCGCCCGGTGCGGGCGAGCGCGTAGTCGCTGACCAGGGTGGCCAGGCTGCGCATCATGAACAGCCCGAGGATGGTCAGCGGCAGGATCACCGCCATGCGCGGCTCCGGGTTGACGAACCCCCGGTTGACCAGCGGCTCCATCAGCTTGGTGAAGCTGTAGCCGGCCAGGGCCTCGACCACCATCGCGACCACGGCGGCGACCATGAACACCCAATAGGCACCGGTATACCCGAGCAGGCGCTTGTAGATCGGCCAGACGGGGGAATGTTTCTTGCTCATGGACGCACCTCCGGCGCGGTAGCGATGGCGATGCGGCGGAAGCCCAGCTGGCCCAGGGCATCCTGGGCCGTGACGACTGCCTGGTAAGGCGTACGCGCGTCGGCGCGCAACAGCACGGTCTGTTCGCGATCACTGCCGGCCACGGCGGCGATCGTCTGCTTGACCGACTCCACGTCGGTACGCAGCACTTCCTGGTCGTTGATGAAGTAACGCCCTTCGGCATTGACCAGCACGCTCAGCGAACGCGGCGGCTCGGTGGTGTCCTGCTGGCTCGCGGTCGGCAGCTGCAGCTGCAGCGTGGAGCGCGCATCGAAGGTGGTGGTGACCACGAAGAAGATGATCAGGACGAGGATCACATCGATCAGGGGAACCAGATCGATATGCGGCTCGTCCTGGATCCGGTCATTGCGGATGCGCATCCGTCAGCCCTTGACCGTCACGGGTGCGGCGCCGGCCGAAGCACCGGCGGCGCGCGGGGCGTTGTTCATCACGCCCGGGCGGCCATCGAGCGCGTCCAGCAGGGCCGAGGCCTCCTGCTCCATGTCGATCACGTAGCCGGCGATGCGGCCCTTGAAGTAGCGATGGAACATCAGCGCGGGGATTGCCACGATCATGCCGGTGGCGGTGCAGACCAGCGCCTTGCCGATACCGCCGGCCAGCTGGTTCACATCGCCCACGCCGTGGTCGAGGATGCCCATGAACATCTGGATCATGCCGACCACCGTGCCGAGCAGGCCGAGCAGCGGGCCGGCCGAGGCGATCGTGCCCAGGGCGTTCAGGAACCGCTCCATGCGGTGAACCAGGTGCCGGCCGGCATCTTCGATGCGCTCGCGGATCTGGTCGCGCGGGCGATTGCGTGCTTCCAGCGCGGTGGCCAGCAGCGCGCCCAGCGGCGAATTGCCGCGCAGCGACTGGATGTGGCTCGGATCGAGCTTGCCGCGCGCGGCCCAGTTGCGCACTTCCTGGCCCAGCCCGGGGGGCAGGACTTCATTGCGGCGCAGGGTCCAGAAACGCTCCAGGACAATTGCCAAAGCCAGTACGCCCAACAGCAGCAGCGGCAGCATCGGCCAGCCACCGGCCTTGACCAGTTCCCACACGTTTCAATCCTCCGGCCCAGCGGCCGCCTGTTTGATCGCCGATAGGATAGCAGCCGGCCGGCTCCGCTCCGCGGCATCCCACCAACGCCGCTCGAAAACCCGTTGTTCACGCACCTGCAGGCCTTCACGCCCGAGCCAGGCCCGCACCGCGCCGCTGTCGGCGGTGGTGAGCACTTCGGCGCCCACCGCCTGCCAGCGCTCCACCACCTCGGCACGGGGATGACCGAAGCGGTTGCGGTGGCCCGCCGAGACGATCGCCAGCCGCGGCGCGACCGCCGCCACCCACGCCGGCGTGGACGAACCGGCGCTGCCGTGGTGTGGGACGACCACCGCTTCCGCCGCCAGGCGTGCGCCCGCCTGCTGGACCAGCAGGGCTTCGCTGCGCTTTTCGATGTCGCCGGCCAGCAGGATCGCACCCTGCGGCGTCTCCAGCCGCAGCACGCAGCTGCTGTCGTTGGTGGACTGCGGTTCGTCGCGCGGCGGATGCAGCACCCGGAACGTCACCCCGTCCCACTGCCAGGATTGCCCGGCATGGCAGGCCGAGGCCCGACCGCGCAGTGCATCGGGCGGCGCCTGCAGCATCGCGCCCGGAAAGCTGCGGCGGACCCCGCGCAGCCCGCCGGTGTGGTCGCGGTGATCGTGGCTGATCATGATCCGGTCCAGACCGCCCTGCCCCAGCGCACGCAGGGTGGGCACCACGATCCGCTCGCCCGCGTCGAAGCCATCGTCGACCCCGGGCCCGGTGTCGTACAGCAGCGTGTGCCGGCGCGTACGCACGGCTACCGCCAGGCCCTGCCCGACATCCATCACGATCAGCTCCACCTCGCCCTCGCCCGGGTCATGCCGCGCCGGCCACAACAGCGGCAGACACAGCAGCAGGGCCGGCACGCGGCCACCACTGCCGCGCGGCAGCAGCAGCCAGAACACACCGGACACGGCCGAGATCAACGCCCAGCGGTTGGCCTGCGGCAGCCACCACAGCGACAGCTCGCTGCGCGCGGCATACCCGAACAGCCACCAGCTCGCCTCGAAGCACCACGCCGCCAGCTGCCACGGCCAGCGCCCCGCCCCGTCGATCAGCGCCTCCAGCGCGGTGCCGAGCAGCGCCAGCGGCACCACCACCATCGTCCACCACGGAATCGCCACCAGATTCACCAGCGGCCCCGCACGCGAGGCCTGGCCGAACAGCGCCACGGTCAGCGGCAGCAGCGCCACGGTCGCCACGCCCTGCGCACCCAGAAAACCACGCAGCCAGCCCTCCTCACGCCCCGGCAGGCACCAGATCAGCCACAGCACGCCGGCAAAGCTCAGCCAGAAACCGGGGGCGAGCACGGCGAGCGGATCGAACAGCAGCATCGCCAGCGCGGCCAGCGCCAGCGATTGCGCCACGGTCGCCCGGCGCCGGCTGCAGCGCGCAGCGGCCACCACCGCGATCATCAGCACGGTCCGCACCGTGGGCAGCGCGAACCCGGCCGCCGCCGCGTACAGCGCCGCGCCCGCGACGGCGGCTACCGCGGCGCCCATCGGCCGCGGCCAGTGCAGGCCGAGCATCGGCAGGCAGCGCCAGAGCCCGCCCGCCAGCACGGCGGCAACGCCGGCCACCACACCGACATGGAAGCCGGAGATCGCCACCAGGTGGGTCACCCCCAGCGCGCGCAGATCGTCCCAGTCGGCCGGGCTCAGGCCGCGGGTGTCACCCAGCGCCAATGCCTGGACGAAGCGGCGGCCGTCGCTCTCGACCGCCGTGGCGATCGCGTCGGCCATCCGCTCGCGCCACGCAGGCAATCCCGTGGGCGCGGCCAACGCAGCCGCCTGGGCCGGTTCCCGCACGTAGCCACTGCCGGCAACACGCTGCCGGAGTGCGTAGCCCTCGGCATCGAACCCGCCAGGATTCACCCGGCCGCGCGGGGGCCGCACGCGCACGCCGAGCGACCAGCGCTCGCCCGCGCGCAGCGTGCGCCGGCGATCATCGGCCGCGCCACGGAATCCGTCATACCAGCCCAGGGCCAGGTCGCGGCCACGCAGTTCGGCTGGCATCGCCGGATCATCGTCCACCCGAAAGCCGAAGCGGGTGCCGCCGGGGCCGTGCACCGGCAGGCTGGTCACCCGTCCCTGCACGACGTGGTCCACCGGCGCGCTGCCGGCGGGAAGCTGCTGCGCGAGCCCGGCATGGCCGTGGAAGGCGGCCCAGCCGAGGCCGAAAAGGGCGGCGCCGAGGAGGCGCAGACGGGAGGGCAGGATCCAGATTGCCAGCCCTGCCGCGAGCGAAGCCCACATCCAGTGAGGCGGCAAAAGAAAGGGTGCGAATACCGTCGCGCTCACGCCGGTCAGAAGAGCCGCCGCACAGGCCTTGCCGAGCATGGGCAACGACGTGCGTTCGGAGGTAGCCAAGCGGCGCGGGGACATGCCTGTCGCACCCGATGAAAATCCAAGCCTCTCCCGCACGCCGCACAATCACCATCAGGCGAAGCCGTGGCGAGCTGTCAGGCAATCGTGGCTGGGTAGCGCACCCTGTTTCGGAAGCGCAGTGCCTTCACATCGGCGACAGGAGGGGATGCAAAGCAGCAACGACAAGACGCAGGACAATATGTGACGCAGTTCAAACTAAGCCCTTCGCCGCGCCAAGGAACAGCGCCATCGACGAAAACACAACACTCCGCCACGCCATTGCACGCGGCAGCGTTGCCCGATAGTGTCCAAGCTGCGCCGGGCTGTTGTTCCAGCCCGTGGTCACCACAGGGAAAAGGGGGTGTACGTGCAGCGGGAATGGTTGAAAAAGGAGTTTCACCTCAATCTGCGCATCTCTTCCAGTGGCGTAGTGCTGGCGCTGGTCTACGCGATGCTGTTCTGGGCAACGCGGCAGATGTCGGTGGACCAGTTCTACCTGCCTGCCGGACTCCGCGTCGCTGCGCTGCTGTTGTGCCCGCCGCGGACATGGCCTTACCTGATCGTTGGTGAGTGGGCTTTCTTCGCGCAGGCACGTTTCCACCTCATCGATCAGTACGGCCTCGCGTGGTTCGTACTTGCATCCGCGCTGCTGATGCCGACGGTCGCAGCGATCGTGTCTCTACACCGCCGCCGATTGGCGGCGGGCAACCCGGCCTGGCTGCTGTCCATCGCAGCACTTTCCGCCGTCGCGATCACGGCGCTCAATCAGGGCCTGGCCTATCTGCTGATGCCCACGCTGCACGACGCCGTCTCCTGGATGGGCGTCGCGAAATACATCATCGGCGACTACCTGGGCATCCTGATTTTCGCGCCGGCCGCGCTGCTGTGGAAACACCGTCACCATCTGCCACGCCCTACCGCTGGCACAGGGATGATGGCCGTGGCGACATTGACGGTGATCGGCGTGCTTGGCGTGACGGCGATGCAGCTTCCCGCCGATGACCTGCTGGCAAAGAGCAGCCTGCGCATCGCGATGCTGCTGCCGGCGGCCGCGCTCACCTGCATGTATGGATGGCGCGGCGCCGCCATCAGCGTAGCGGGATTGAACCTCACCATCGGGCTGACCCTGGAAAGCTCCGGATTGCCCGGGTCGTTCGATCCGGCCGCCTTCATGGCGCAGCAGGTCCTGGCGGTCACCGGCACCGCATTGCTGCTGCTGGGCTCCACGATTTCCCGTTACTACCGGCAGTTCAATGCACACGACCGGCTGGGCAGACAGGCTGCCTCGCTCGTCCGCACGGCCCACCTCGCCAGCGAAGAAAGCCGCAAGGAACAGGCGCTGCGCATGCAGACCATTGGGGAAGATATCGACCGCTCGCTCCAGATGGCAGCCGATCTCCTCAAGCAACGAGGGTATCTGGCGCCGGCGATGGACATGCTTCGCCGTGGCGCATCGCAATCGCGCCTGTTCCGCGAGCAGATCAGCATGGTCTACCCAAGCGACATCGAATACGCAGGTCTTTACGTCGCCCTGCAGTCGGGCGGTGTCGCCGGCGCCTGGGACGCGACCGATCGCGTGGCGCGCCCTCGGTTCAGTGGCGACCCCTGCCAGCTGAGCCTCGGGCTGCAACTGGCGGCCTACCGCAGCCTGGTCGACGCTGTCGGCGTGATGCTCAAGCACGAGTCGGGATTCCTGCGTGTCCGCGCTCACTGCGGTCGTCGTGGCGACTCCCAGGGCATCGTCATCACCGTCGCACTGCTGGATCCGCAGCGCACACTGACCGCGCAGACCGTTGCGCGTGCCAACGAGGTGCTCGGCGGACGGGCCTTGGCTTACGGCGGCAACCCACGTTGCCGCCGTAACCGTCTCCGCCTGGTGCTTGTCGAGACCCGGCAGCCTTACCGCGTGCCGTCAGGGCTTTCGATCGACCAGATCACGCCCCGCGCCGTGCTGTAAGCCACCAGCCACAGCCCCGGCTTGCGATACACGACTTCCCGGCCGGCACCTGCCGGAATTTCCAGGATCCGCCCCGGCAGCGAGACGCGGTCGGCATCCACACCGCCCGGCAGCGTCCAGAACACCGTGTCGATGTTGCCGATGATCGCGCGGACCTGATCATTGCGGTCATTGACCTGGATGTACCAGACGCCGTCCCGCTTGAACTCGAAGGCATGCCAGCCCGCTGCTTCGCTGACGTCCAACGCCAGCGGCGCGGACTCCCCGAGACCCTTCGCTGCGATGTAGCTTCCGTGCGGCTCGCTGACACAGCAGGACGCTGCCTGTGCCGATGGGACCGCGAGAATCGCCGTCGCGAAAGCCGCGGCCGCGTATGCCAAAACCGTAAGACGATGCGTCGTTGCCATTTTGCCTCCTTCCATTGGGATTAGGTCACAGGACCGGTTCCGGCCGGCCGCAGGTCTGGCCAACCGGCCTCGCGACGCTAACACACGGGATCAAGGAGACAGCCTCGACATGCCCGCACCCACGGCCCATGGGAAGGGCGAGGCGCAGAGAACGAAAGGAAAAACGCCGAAAACGAAAAAGCCGGCCTGATGGCCGGCTTCGTCTTGTTCCACCTGTTCCCGTGGCTTCCCAGGTACTGAAGTGGTGGGCGGTACAGGGTTCGAACCTGTGACCCCTACCATGTCAAGGTAGTGCTCTACCGCTGAGCTAACCGCCCGTCTTGCTTTCCTGCCCCGCTGCGAATGCGTCGGTGCAGGCCGCGTATATTACGGACGGCCCCTGGAAAGCGCAACACTTTTGTGAAGATATTTCACAACGCGTTGTTCAGCCCAGACTGGCCTCCTTCAACTTGCGGATCTGGTCGCGGACGCGGGCGGCATCCTCGAACTCCAGATCACGTGCGTGCTGGTACATCTGCTGCTCCAGCGCCTGCAGGCGCTTGGCGATCTGGGCCGGCTCCATCGTGCGGTAATCGGCCGCCTCTTCGGCCACGCGGCCGCCCTTGCCCTTGCCCTTCCCTTTGCCGCGCGACTCCTTCTCGGCCGCTTCCGATCGCGCGCCTTCCAGCACATCGGTGATCGGCCGGAGCACCGACTTGGGCACGATGCCATGCAGTTCGTTGTACTCGACCTGCTTGGCGCGACGGCGGTCGGTCTCGTCGATGGCCGCCTGCATCGAGCGGGTCATCTTGTCCGCATACAGGATCGCCTTGCCACGCAGGTTGCGGGCGGCGCGGCCGATGGTCTGGATCAGCGAGCCGGTCGAGCGCAGGAAGCCTTCCTTGTCGGCATCCAGGATTGCCACCAGCGACACTTCGGGCATGTCCAGGCCTTCGCGCAGCAGGTTGATGCCGACCAGCACATCGAACTTGCCCAGTCGCAGGTCGCGGATGATCTCCACGCGCTCGACGGTGTCGATATCCGAGTGCAGGTAACGCACGCGGATGCCGTGCTCGGTCAGGTATTCGGTCAGGTTCTCGGCCATGCGCTTGGTCAGCGTCGTGACCAGCACGCGGTCGCCAAGCTTGATGCGTTCGTTCACCTCGGACATCAGATCGTCGACTTGGGTACCGACCGGACGGATCTCGACCACCGGATCGATCAGGCCGGTCGGACGCACCACCAGCTCGGCAATCTCGCCCTCGGTCTCGCGCAGCTCATACGGCCCCGGCGTGGCCGAGACGTAGATGCTGCGCGGGCACCGTTCTTCCCACTCTTCGAACCGCAGTGGACGGTTGTCCAGCGCCGACGGCAGGCGGAAACCGAACTCGACCAGAGTCTCCTTGCGCGAGCGATCGCCTTTGAACATCGCGCCGATCTGAGGAATGGTCACGTGCGATTCGTCGATCACCAGCAGCGCGTCCGGCGGCAGGTAATCGAACAGGGTCGGCGGTGGATCGCCGGCATTCTTGCCGGTGAGATGCCGCGAGTAGTTCTCGATGCCGTTGCAGTAGCCGACCTCGGCCATCATCTCCAGATCGAACTGGGTGCGCTGCGCCAGGCGCTGCGCTTCCACCAGCTTGTTCTGCTCGTACAACTGCTCCAGGCGGACCTTCAACTCCGCTTTGATCGTATCCACCGCCGACAGCACGCGCTCGCGCGTCGTGGCGTAGTGGGTCTTCGGATAGATCGTGTAACGCATCATCTTGCGCAGGCTCTCGCCGGTCAGCGGATCGAACATGCTGATCTGCTCGACCTCGCCTTCGAACAGCTCGATGCGCACCGCCTCGCTGTCCGACTCGGCCGGGAACACGTCCACCACTTCGCCACGCACGCGGAACGTACCGCGATGCAGCTCGAACTCGTTGCGGGTGTACTGCAGCTGGGTCAGGTGCTTGATCAGGTCGCGCTGGTCGATCCGCTCGCCGGTGGAGAGGATCAGGCGCATCGACAGATAGTCCTCGGGCGCGCCGAGGCCGTAGATCGCCGACACCGTCGCCACCACGATCGCATCCGGGCGCGACAGCAGCGTCTTGGTCGCCGCCAACCGCATCTGCTCGATGTGCTCGTTGATCGAACTGTCCTTCTCGATGAAGGTATCCGACGAAGGCACATAGGCCTCGGGCTGGTAGTAGTCGTAGTAGCTGACGAAATACTCGACCGCGTTGTGCGGGAAGAACGACTTGAACTCGCCGTACAGCTGCGCCGCCAGCGTCTTGTTCGGGGCCATCACCAGGGTCGGCTTCTGCACCTGCTGGATCACGTTGGCGATCGTATAGGTCTTGCCGGAACCGGTGACGCCGAGCAGGGTCTGCTTGGCGATGCCCGCCTCGAAGTTGGCGGTCAGTTTCTCGATGGCCGCCGGTTGGTCGCCCGCCGGCGAATACGGGGATACAAGTTGGAAACGATCGCTCATGGTGCCGCCACTGCCGGGAAGCGCCCAGTATAACGGCCGCCTTGGTGACGGCCGGTTGATGGGATCACCGACAGCAGAACGCGGCATGAACCGGCGGCGGCGGGGCGTTCGGGCGGCCAGAGTGGACACTTCCCGCGCGCCGGACGTCCACCGTGAACCAGCTCCGCTCCCTGCCCCGCCGCGCCGCCTGCGCGGGCGTGACCCTGATCCAGGCGCTGCTCGCGATGGCGGTGCTGGGCATCCTCACCGGCATGGCCTTGCCGGCCCTGCAGCAGACCCGGGACCGCCTGCAGGCCGACAGCCTGCGCATGCAGCTGGCCTCGGCGCTGGCCACCGCGCGCAATACGGCAATTACCGAGCGGAGCCGGATCACGGTCTGCCCGACCGACGATGGCGTCCACTGTGGCCGGGACTGGAGTCGGGGCTGGATCCTCCATCGCGCCGCGACGCCCTCGGGCCAGGACCCGGCCCAGGACCCCATTCTGGTGCAGCAGCAGGCCCGTTCGAGGCTCAGCGCCCGGGGCAGCCAGCACAAGCCCATCATCCAGTTCCGGCCGGATGGGCAGCTCAATGGCAGCAATCAGTCGGTCATCTTCTGCCTGGACGGCAGCGCTCAAGGGAAGGTCGTGGTCAGCCGGCAAGGCCGCATCCGCAGCGAGCGGCCCCGCCGTCCCGTGGGCTGCTGAGGCAGGCATCGCCGACCCGCCGGAAACACAAAAAACAAAAGCCGCGATTGCTCGCGGCTTCTGTAGATCTGGCGCCCGAAGTTGGACTCGAACCAACGACCCCCTGATTAACAGTCAAGTGCTCTAACCGGCTGAGCTATTCGGGCGGGGTGCGCATTCTAGCCAGCATCGGCGGTGTGATGCAAGCGCTCGCGTCCATTGGATGGAACAGCCGCGTCACCAGCAACCGGAGACGGTCTTTTCGGTCGGCGTCTTGCGCCCGGCCTGGTCCAGCGCCAGCGTGCCGCACTTGTCCTTGGCCTGGCTGCCGCCCTCGACCGGGGTGGCCTGAATGCCGAAGGTGCTGGCCGTTGGATCCTTGTCGAACGCCAGTGTGTAATGCGCGGTGCCTTCGCGCGGCGACTGCGCGAAGGCCAGCGTGGCGGCGGCATAGGTGTTGTTCACCGTGTGATAGCGCTCCAGGTTCTGGGCCAGTTCGACCAGATCGGCCTTGGCCTGTGCCCGCCGCGACTTGCGCACGGAGTCCTGGTACGCCGGCAGCGCCACGGTTGCCAAGATGGCGACCACGGCCACCGTGATCATCAGTTCGATCAGGGTGAAGCCCGCGGCCCCGCGGCGGAAGGAGGTGCGCATCGTCTTTCTCGTCAGGAGGGTCATCAGCGCACCTGCCGCCAGGACTGGCGACCGCAGGGACGCGGCATGTACAACGGATCGGCGCTACCGGTGCGGAGCACATAGGTGCAGATGTCGTTCTTGAGCTGCTCGTCGATCGTGCAGCCCGGATCGCCCGCCTTGCAGATGTTGCTCTTGTTGTCCGGGACGAAGATGCTGTTGTCCTTCATGGGCGGTCCGTTGCTGTCCTTGCCCCCGCTGGTCAGCTTCGCGCCCCCACAGTTGCCGGTGCACAGCGGATCCCCACCGGGCGTGTCGCTCAGCCCGCCCAGCGCGCCGGCGCCGGTCAGCAGGTTCAGCGCATACCGCCAGTTGACGCCACCGCCGCCACCGCAGACGGCCTGCCCAGGCACGTAGCTATTGAAGTACACCGCACCACTCTGGATGCGCGGATTGCCGATGAAGCGCTCCCCATCGACGGTACCGCCGACGATCAGGTCGACGTACCAGCCGCGTTTGCTTACGTAGCTGACTGCGTTCTTGCTGACGTAACGGTAACCATCGCTCCCGAGCGTGATCTCCTGGGCCACCAGGTCACTCCTGCTGCCGACGGTCGTGCTCAGGTTGTCCCAGACGCTGTACAGCGAATTGATCGGAGAGTTCGAGCTGACGGCATTGTCATCGCTGGCGAAGTACTGCCCGGTGCCGAACAGGATGTTGTAGCCGCGGCCGGCCGCTCGGGTCACCTCGAAACCGCCGGTGATCGGTTGGGCCACGCCGTTGCGGGTCGCGGTGAACACCGGCGCGCCGCCATAGGCAACGGTCCAGTTGGCCGGATCGACGTCGCGCAGATCGAACTTCCAGAGATTGCCCTGCATGTCGCCGCCATAGACCGTATCGACGATGCGGTTGGTGTTGTTGGCGGCCACGGCGGCAATGTTCATCAGGCCGTTGCGCAGCGCATAGCCACCGCCGCTGGGAGAAATCCGGCCGATCACCTCGCCGGTCTGGATGTCCACCACGAACAGCACCGGCTTGCCGCTGGAGGAATTGATGCCGTTACCGAACAGCGCCACGAAGCGCGGAGCGGTATTCGCATCGCCGCCGCTGACCGGCACGATCACCGGCTTGCCCAGTGCAAAGCCCATGTCCGAATCGGTCTTGCCCGAGATCTCCCACAGCACGTCATCCTTGGTGAAGCCGCTCGGGTTGCTCACGTTCAACGCGAACATCGAGCCGTTGCCGGCGGCCGTCGCATTCGGTGCACGGTTGGCGCCGCCGGCACCGGTCGAACCGACCAGCACGGTGTGCCACGCATCCCCGTAGTAGACATCCGAGGACGTCAGCGGACCATCGACGTAATACCGGTGCGCATAGCTCGGGTTGGCCAGTTCCGCCATGTGCTGCAGCGAGGAGGACGGAATGAATGCCATCACCTCGCTGCCTGCCGCGGTACCCGTGGACGCGTTGAAGCCATGCAGCATGCCGTCGTTGGCACCGACGTACAGCATCGTCGGCGGGCCACCGGCGGCCTTTTTTGCCTTCAGATAGGCGGTGTAGCGGGAGCCGAGCGTTGCTTTCCATTCGGGCGACGTGGTCCAGGAGCCGTAACCGAAGTTGTTGGCCGTGGACACGATCTCGGTCGTCGAATTGACGATGTCGCCGAGGATGGCGCTGCGCGAACGGAAGCCACTGAACGCTGCACCCTTCAGGTAGTTCACCAGATCGGCGACGGTATGCGAGCCGAACCAGTTCGGGACCGAGCTGCTGAAGCCCATGTTGCCCAATTGAGCGGCGCGATCGCTGCCCGGGACGTTGTTGGCTTCGAACGGTGCAGCTGCTACCGGCACCAGCTGACCGCGTGCGTTGACCGTCGTCGGCGCGGTCGCCATGACGATGTTGCGGCCGCTGGAGCTCATCTTGGTCGACGCCCGCCACAGCACATCGCCATCGGCGCCAAGCGAACCCACCTTGGTCGCGACCACGTCGCCAGTCCAGTCGTTCGTGCCCGAGGGCACTTTGTAGCTGGCCGACACCGTGAACGATCCCGTACTGATGCGGGCGCCGGAACCACCGCCGCCCACGGGCGCATCGCCCTCGGCCGCGCTTTCGAAGATGGCCTCCAGCGCCGCCTTCAGCTTGGCCGGGTTGCGAGCCAGGAAGTAGTTGTCCGGCACACCGGCTTCCTTGGTATCCCACTTGCCGCTGGGAACGCCGTACTTGGCGGCGTACCAGAGCGGGCTCTCGAGCTGGTTGGCCTGGGCACCACTGAGTTTGTAACGGACCACGGAGGGCTTGGCCCAGTCATTCGGCGGATTCTCCGTGGAGCTGATCACCGAGCCGTTGCTGTTGCCGGGACGCAGCAGCAACCGCTGCACGTTGTTGGCTGCGTTGGAACCGACGATGGTGTAGCCGGTGAGCATCGCATTGCCTGCATAGGCAGAGAGATTCTCCAGGCGGACCAGCACCTCATCGGGGCCGATCGTGGCATTCAGCAGCTGATTCTTGCAGACCGCATTGTCCACCGAACGCCAGCACATGTCGGCGATGCCGGTCTTGTCGCCACAGGCGGCGCCGACGCAGTAGCTCATCATGGACACGACATCATTGTCGTGGTCGTTGCCCCACAACGAATCCTCCCAGACCAGAGAGAAGCTGCCGGACTTGGCATCGGCACGATAGGGGCGGCCATAGATATGCTTTGGGGAGACAGCGGCCTGCTTGGTGCCGATGCCCACCGAGCCCAGGAAACAACTCCGCCAACCGGAGTCTGCGGCCTTGGCGGTACCCGTGTTGTTCGCCTGGCACAACGGGGACAGCGAGATGGTGCCACCGGCGACGCTGATGTCGAACTTGGGCAGGTTCTCGGCCATCGCCACGGTATACGTGGTCGCGGTGACTTTGTAATCCGCCGGCTTGCCCGCGAGACCGGGTCGCATGTCCGTCTCCGCCGCCGCCTTGGCCAAGCCAGCAATCAGGTAGCTGCCCTCGGTGGACGGAATATCCGGGCAGATACCACGGACCAGGCTGAGCTGGTTGACCGTCAGCGCCTTGCAGATGTCTTCGTGGGTACTGAGCGAGGCGTAGCGCGGGGTCGCCCCGACGCGCCCGGCGAGGTAGCTCTTTCCATTGATGCCTTCGGCTGCGCCGAGCGCGTCGGTGGCTGCCTCCGCCGAAGCAAGGTGCGGTACAGAACCGACATTGTCGCTGTCGAACGACGGCAGGCCCGACGACATCACCAGGATGTTGCAGGTCGCGCAGTAGGAATTGCCCCCCTGCGCAGGGGAGCGATACGGATCCTTCCATTCCACCCCTTTCGGGAGCTCGGACAGGTCTCCGGTATCGCCGTACACCTTGGTCCCGGCACCCACGTAGCGCAGCGCCTCGGCATACATCTCCGCCAGCGGGTTACCCCACGCACTGCACTTCTTGGCCTTGTCGCCCGACGCGCCAGGATCCAGTAGATTGCCGCGGTCGCCAAACCCCTGGCGGTTGAGAATGCTGTAGTCGTTGCAGTCGTTCCAGTTGTTGCTCCAGTTCCACTGGTCGATGCGGAAGTTGGACATCGTATTGATGATGCCCTCGGCCCCACTGTTCCGTGCCAGGCACAGTTGCCCCGTGGCGAGATTGATCTCATCGCCGGTATCGCAGAGTTTGGTGCCATTACCCGCGATCTTGCCGATGTTCTTGCGCAGGACGCCACCGTCACGCGGACTGGAATACGTGCCGCTCACCAGACCGAAGCGCAGGCGCCCACTTTCACCGTAAGTCTGCAGCAGGCCGCTGGGCTTGTAGTGATCGGTGGTGCCGTCGTTGTATTTGCGGCAGAAGGCCTCACGATGGCTGTCCTTGCCGGGATCGCAGACCTCAAGCCGCACGGTGTAATCGGTCACACCCTTGGGCGTATCTGCGCCGCCCTCACCACTGCGGTTAACGCCGCACTGGTAGGACGCCGTCGACGCCCATTCGGACCAGTTACCATTGGCCACGCGCATGAGCGGCGCGCCGCCCGCTTCGATAGTGGCGTTGCAGAAAGAAGCGCCCGCTTTCAGCGGTGTGAATTTACCGATGTCCGACCCGGTGTAGACCTTGACCCACGCATGCAGATCGTTGGGGATCTGAGCACGTTCGATCACAGTCTTGTTGGGGTCGTCGGTGGAGCGCTGCCCGCCATAAAGCACGTAGCGCATCACGTCCAGACGGCTCATCGTCACCCAGTTGAGGAAATTCCCCGACCATGCACCGCTGCACTCGTGCTTCTTTTCACCCGCCCCCGTCGCCGGGCCCGACGCTTTGAATACGCCGCTGGCGTACCCGTAGCAGAGGTTCGAGTCGAAATAACCCGAGTACGAGAAATTGTTCTGGTACGTGGTATCGATGATCTTGTCATCGTCCAGATCGCTGTAGTCGCTGTAGGCCTTGTTGAACAGCTGCTCATCGCGCGACATCACCATCATCATCAGCGGCGGCTGGCTCTGCTTGGTGTACAGCGGTTCCTGGGCGAGGTCGTAGTCGCCGAGCGCGGCGCGCAGCGGCACCACGCGGCTGAGCAGGAAGCCCAGCACCAGGACACCGAAACCGATGCGCAGCCAGGTCACGGTGCGCTTGCTGAGTTGGAAGCGTTCAGAGGTCATGGGATATAGATCGTGTCGACGACCGCACTGGCCGAGGGGTTGTCCGGGTCATCACTGGCCAATGCCGTGATCTGGTAGATGTTGCCGGTGTCTTCGTTCTCGGGCTGGCCCTCGACGACACTGCCACCGGCCGTGAAGCACTTGTCCATCCGCCGCGTATAGGTCGCCTTCGCGTCGCTGGTGCCGTCGGCCCAGGTCAGCGGATCGAAGATCGGGCTGCACTCTTCCTGGTCGGCGCTGTAGGTCTCACCGCCGGCCAGCGTCGTCTCGATCGTGCTCTCCATCGAACGCGCATCGGCCTCGGCGTTCTGGAACGCCAGGTTGGTGCGCAGATAGTTGGCGGCCATGCGCTCCTGCATACCGGTCACCTGCATCCCGGCCACGCCGAGCAGGGCCAGCAGGATCAGGATGATCAGGGCGACATACAGCACGGCGCCATCCTGGCGGCGGGGGGCGGTGAAGGGCTTGCGACGCATGGCCATGGAGACCTCAGTTGCCGTAGAGGCGGTTACGCACCGCGATCGTGGTCTGGTAGACCGTGCGGAACCGGCCGTCCTTCGGTGCGGTGAAGGTCACCCCCAGCGCGGTCAACGCGGCAGCCGTATTGGCCTGCGCCGCCGCGGAGGGATCCGGGCTTTCCAGCACCAGGCCCAGCTGCACCGCGCCGACCCGGCGCCATGCCGCGTCAGCCGGGCTGAGTGATGCGTCCACGTCCGCCGCGGTGCCCTGGCGGTCGATGAAGCCACTGGGTGCGCCGGTCGCGCTCAGCGCGTGGTCCTGGCCATACAGCAGCTGCATGTTGCGCACGCCTTCGACCAGCGCTTCGGGCTGACCGGCCGCCAGCGCGCCCCCGGGTGCGGCATCGAAACGCACCCGATACAGCGAACTCTGGCGGGTCGTCGCGTCGTAGCCGATGTAATAGACCACGCTCTCGGCGCGGTAGAGCACCGATTGGCCGGCGGTATACAACGTCGCGAAGCTGGTGCTGTTGTTCGGCGCCGTGTCGAAACGCACGGTGCCGGCGGTACTGCTGACGGCACTGGCCTGGAACACCGTGGCCGACACACAGTCGGCCACGCCGAACAGGCCCGGCGTCGGCACCCCGCTCTGCAGCACTGCCCAGCGACCGGTATCGAACGAGAAGGTGGGCTTGTCATCCGTGCCGCCGATGGCGGTCACCGGTACCCCGTCAGGCACGAGGAAGCGCAGTGCGACGATGTCGCTGCCGTCGACGCGGTTGGTCAGCGCCGCGGCATACTCGGTCGGCAGCGCGGGGGTGTACTCGACGCCGCCCGTCGCGGGCGTGGCGCTCAGCGTCAGCGGATCGCCCGGCTTGGTATCGGCGGCCTCATAGCCCTGGATCGACTGCGTGAAGTCCAGCGCAGGGTGGGCACCGGCGGTGAACGTGGTGTGCAGCGAACCGGGATTGTTGATGCTGTGGCTCTGGTCGTTCACGCAGCCGAAGTGGCCGGCCATGCGCAGGTCGCGCTGCAGGAAGTCCATGGCGAAGCGTCCGTTCTCCTGCACGCGGGCCAGGCCTTCGGACAGGCGCGAGGCGGTGCGGGACGCGGCGAACACCTGCATCAGGCCGAGCAGCAGGACCAGGCCGATGACCATGGCGATCATCAGCTCGACCAGCGACAGGCCCGCGCTGGTGCGCTGGAAGGCAGGCACGCGCCTCACAGCCGGGTCCTCGCCGAGAAGGTGGTATCGGCCGCATCCAGCCAGCGTTCATCGCCCCAGCTGACGTTGACCGTGATCTCGTCCCCGTCGCTGGTGACACTGGCGCTGGCTTCGTCGCCCAGCGCCTTGCCCAGCCGGCAGCGCCAGTCGGTCATGTACGCATCCTTGGTGATCTCCGCGCCGGTGGGTGAGACGCAATCGGCGGCCTTTGTCGTTGCCGCATAGGTGCCGACGTAGGTCCCGGCATTGATGCGGTTGATCCGGATCTGATCCAGCAGCTCGTAACTCAGGTTGGTCGCCTGGGTGCGGAAATTCGCACTCTGCACGAACCGCACGTTCATGGTCTGCAGCAGGGCGAAGCCGAGCAGGCCGATGCTCATCACCACGATCGCGATCAGCACCTCGATCATGGTGAAGCCGCCCTGCCCTGCGCGACGCGCGCCAAGGTGTCTTGCCCTCACTTGCAGCTCTCCTTTTCCACGCGCACCTGCCCCACCGCCGACAGCCGCAGCGTGCGCTGCAGGGGCTGGTCGCCGCATTCGTCAGGCTTCAGGGTGATGTCCAGCGCCGCGGCGGCGCGATTGCGACCCCGGCCATCGAAGGCCACGATCAGGTTGTCCTCGCTGCCGAGCATCTTGGGTGAGCCGGCCGAGTAGCGCAGGACCTGCTCGCCGGCGTCGAAGCTGCCACTGCCGTCGGCATCGGACCAGACCATCCAGCCGTCGCCCCAGCTGTCGCCGTTGCATCCGGTGCCTTCGGTGGAGGCGCACACGCCGGCACCGCGGGTGTTCTTCAGCGCTTCACTGCGCGCCAGTGCGAGCGAGGCCATCAATTCGTTGGTGGTGGTGGCCGCGCGATTGGAGCGCAGCACGCCCTGGAAGCTCGGCATGCCAAGCGTAATCAGGATGGCAAGCACCGCAATGGTGACCATCAACTCGATCAGTGTGAAGCCGTTGGACCGGCGCAATGACATGAAACGCTCCCCAGCGTTGATGACACAGAAGATGAACGCCCCGCCGCCGATCAGCAAGCGGCGGCAGGACGAACGGTCGCCCGGAGGCGACAGGCGTCAATCAGTTGACGCAGAACAAGGCCAGCGGCGGCCCCCCTGCCCGCCGCTGGCCGGGTCACGGCTTCAGGCCATGACCTTGTAGCAGGGCTGGTACTCGCCCGAGATCTTCATGCGGCGCTGCTCGACGAACGCGCGCAGCAGCTCGTCCAGGGCCTGCATCATGTCCGCATCGCCATGGATCTCGAACGGACCGAACTGCTCGATGCGACGCATCCCGTCTTCCTTCACGTTGCCGGCGACGATGCCGGAGAACGCACGACGCAGGTCGGCGGCCAGGGCATGCGGCGGGCGGCCGTGGTGCAGGTCCAGCGCGGCCATCGCCTCGTGGGTTGGCACGAACGGCTGCTGGTACTCCCACGGAATCTCGATCGACCAGTTGAAGAAGAACGAATCCTTCTGCGCCAGGCGGTGCTCGCGCACGCGCTTGATGCCCTGGGCCATCTTGCGGGCCACGTTGACCGGGTCGCCGATGATGATCTCGTAGCGGCTGGCGGCTTCTTCACCCAGGGTGAGGCGGATGAAGCGGTCGATCTGCTCGAAGTACGGTGCGGCCACGGTCGGGCCGGTCAGGATCAGCGGGAACGGCAGGTCCTTGTTCTCGTCGCGCAGCAGGATGCCCAGCAGGTACAGGATCTCCTCGGCGGTGCCGACGCCGCCGGCGAACACGATGATGCCGTGGCCGATGCGCACGAACGCTTCGAGGCGCTTCTCGATGTCCGGCATGATCACCAGGTGGTTCACGATCGGGTTCGGCGACTCGGCGGCGATGATGCCCGGCTCGGTCAGGCCGATGTACCGCGTGGTGGTCTTGCGCTGCTTGGCATGGGCGATGGTGGCGCCCTTCATCGGACCCTTCATCGCACCCGGACCGCAGCCGGTGCAGATGTCCAGCCCACGCAGGCCCAGCTCGTAGCCGACCTGCTTGGTGTACAGATACTCATCGCGGCCGATCGAGTGACCGCCCCAGCACACGACCAGGTTCGGATCGCCCGGGTTGAGGATGCGCGCGTTGCGCAGCAGCCCGAACACCGCGTTGGTGATGCCTTCGGAGGATTCCAGCTCGGCCGCGTAGGCCGGGCCCATCTCGATGGCCATGTAGGCCAGGTCGCGGACCACGGCGAACAGCAGCTCGGCGACGCCGCGGATGATCTCGCCATCCACGAACGCCATCGCCGGCGCGTTGACCAGGTCGATACGCACGCCGCGGTCCTGCTGTGCTACCTGGATGTCGAAGTCGGGATACAGATCGCGCGCCGCGCGCGGATCGTCGGAGGCGCTGCCGCTGGTCAGCACGGCCAGCGCGCAGCGGCGCAGCAGCTCGTGCATGCCGCCACCGGAGGCGTCCCGCAGGCGCGCTACTTCGGCGCGCGACAGCACATCCAGCCCACCGCGCGGGTAGATCCGCGCGTCCTGCACCGGCAACGTACGCGCCGGTTTTTCGTTGATCGTCATGTCCATCTTTTTCGCTTTCCTCAAGGTTACCGACTGTACCGCTGCCCCCTTAAAAAGCAAAACGGCCGGGAAACCCGACCGTTTGGATGTGTGGTGCCCCGGCGCCGCTTCGGGGCTGCCGCAGTTGCATGTTTTGCGCGCAACCGGTTGATCATAGGCCTATTGCCTGCCCTGAGCAAGCACCGCGTCATGGTTCCCGCGCTGGCGCGGACGGATCCCGGACAGCAGAACGGCCAGGTTGCCCTGGCCGTTCCGGGTGTAACGCGGGTCGTTACCTCAGCTCATCAGAACTGGTAACGGAAGCCCAGCTGCAGCGACCACTGCGAGACACCCACGTCGAAGCCGTCGGCGTCGAGGTTGGCCACGGTCGGCTGGTCCGCGCCGCGGAAGTTGTACACGTACTTGCCGTCCTTGATGCCCTGCAGGCTGGCCACACGCGCGTCGGCGTAGAAGCCGTAGTCGTAGATGTTGCCCCAGTCCTTGTTGATCATGTTGCCGATGTTCTGGATATCCAGCCAGATCTCCGACTTGTGACCCTTCATGAAGCCCGGCAGCTGCTGACTGATGCGCACGTCGAAGGTGTTGATCCAACCGGTACGGAACTGGTTGGCCGGGGCGTAGCTGCCCGCATACTTGGCCAGGTCCGGGTTGCTGGCCAGCCACGCGTAGAACGACTTCTCCATGTCCGCATCGGCCACGAAGTTGCTGCCGGTCAGGGTGCCGAACAGCACTTCGCCCGGGTTCGGCACGTAGAACAGGTCATTGGCGGAACGGCTGTCGCCGTTGGCGTCGTTGACGTAGACGTAGCTGTACGGACGGCCGCTGCGGCCTTCGTACACCAGGCCCACCTTGGTTTCGTAGTCACCGAAGAACTTGTGCTTCCAGTTCAGCGCGCCGGAGATGCGGTCGCGGATCTGGTAGCGCGAGGTGTTCTCGATGTTGTCGTTGGCGTTGAAGGCGTACTGGTAGCCCCAGCCCGAGCTGGCGGTGGAGCTGGTCAGCGAGCCGACTTCGGTGGCATCGGTATAGGTGTAACCGATGTTCCAGGACCAGTCGCTGTCCGGCGCCCACGGCTTGGCCAGCGACACGGTGAACTGCGAGGTGCGGCCCTTGTCGGTGTTGGCGATTTCGTACACGGCGTCGTACGCCCTGTTGCGTCCGGCGCGGGCATCATCATTGATCCAGGCGTTACCGTTGCGCGACTGGGCGTAGTACATCTGACGGCCGTCCGGACCCAGGAACTGCACCGGACCGAGGTTCAGATTCTTGTAGTACAGGGCATCCTTGACCTTGGTGACCAGCAGCTCGGCCGAGGCCACGACGCCGTACCACGGCAATTCGTGGTCGAAGCCCAGATTGGCCTTGTAAACCGACGGCATGTTGAAGTCACTGCCGACGAAGTTCACGTTCTGCCTGTTCGAGCCCGGCGTGGTCGGGACCGGCTGGCCGTCCTTGCTCGGGCTGAACGGCAGCGCCGGGTTGTAGACGTTGGAGGTGTAGACCGAGTTGTTGAAGCCGGTCGCCGAGTAGCTGTTGCTCAGCCACACCTGGGGAGCATCGCCCTGGAACAGGCCCACGCCGCCGCGCAGCTGGGTCGGACGGTCGCTGTCGAAGGTGTAGTTGAAGCCCACACGCGGCTGGATAAGGAACTTGTTGCTCAGCACTTCGCTGTTGTCGAGACCGAAGAACTGCGAGGCGACGGCATTGTATGCCGGAGCCGGAGACGTGTCGGCACGGTCGGCACGCAGGCCCAGGGTCAGGGTCAGGTTGTTGTTGACATACCAGGTGTCCTGCACGAACAGGGCCAGGTTGCTGAACTTGTAGTCAGCCGGAATCGAACCCGGGGTGCGCTCCGGGGTGTAGTTGTAGGTGCTCCAGCGGCCGGCAGCAAAGTTGTCCAGACCGGCGAAGGTATACGCGCCCCAGGAGTTGGCGCCGAAGTAGTTGTAGATTTCGTTGGTGTCATACGACCCACCGAACTTGACGTCATGGTCACCCAGCGTCCAGGTCCCGGCGGCGTAGTAGTTCCACGCCTTGGTCTGCAGGACGTTGTTCTGCGAATTGGCTTCGGTACCCAAGTACAGCGAGTCGCCGGTCGGCGCAGCCTGGGTGCCCTGGAAGAAGATGCGGATGCTCGGCGCGTCGGTTGACACGTTGCGGATCGCCGAGTACTCGCGGTACGAGGCCTTCAGTTCGGTGGAGAAGTTGTCGGACCAGTCACTGAACAGCTGGGCGACGTAGCTCTCGTTGGTCTTGTCGTGCTGGTACCAGTACGAGCTGAGCGAGGCCGTGCTGCTGCCCATGCCATTGATGCGCAACTTGCTCTGGTCGATCTTGCTGTAGCGGAGGTTGGCACGATGGTTGTCGCTGATGTTCCAGTCCAGCTTCAGCGCGTACTCCTCCATCGAGGTATCGCCGTTGCTTTCCAGACCACCGGCTTCGATGCCGTAGCCCTGCGCGATCTGCTGCGCGCGGGTCACGTCGGCCAAGGTGAACTGCGGGTTGGCCTTGCCCAGCGCGGTGCCGCTGAGGTCGGCACCCGGGGCGGCCTGCTCGAACTTCTCGTAGTTGGCGAAGAAGAACAGCTTGTCCTTGATGATCGGACCACCGACGGTCATGCCGTAGGTCTTTTCCTTGGTGAAGCCATTGAACGGCTGGCCTTCCGGGTTGTCGCCGAACCAGTCACCATCACGGTAGGTGCCATACACCGAGCCATGGATTTCGTTGGTACCGGACTTGGTCACCGCGTTGACGGTGGCACCGGCGGCGGCAGCGATGCTGACGTCGTAGTTGGACAGGTTGATGTCCAGCGCTTCGATGGCTTCCATCGCGACCGGCTGGCGGCGGGTCGGCATGTTGTTGCCTTCCAGGCCGAACGTATCGCTGGCGGACACGCCGTCGATGCTGATCGAGTTGAAGCGCGGGTTCTGGCCACCGGCCGAGATCGAACCCGAGGCGCGATCGATGAAGGTCACGCGCGGATCCAGACGCATCAGATCCTGGATGTTGCCGCCGATGGACGGCGCAATCTCGATCTGCTGCTGGCTGATGTTGGTGCCCGAGCCCATCTTGGTGGCGCTGAACACTTCCGAGCCGCCGGCAACGGCAACCACCTGCACGGCTTCCAGATTGGTCGCGGCCAGGTCGCCGGCCAGGGCGGCGTTGACGGTACCGGTCTGGTTCACGCCCAGGTACACGCCTTCTTCGGTCTTGGTGCCTTCACCGGACTTGGTGATGGTGATGGTGTACGGACCACCCACGCGCAGGCCGCGCGCGTTGTAACGACCCGCAGCATCGGTGGTCGCACGACTGACCGTGCCCGACTCGGTGTGCGTGATCGTGACTTCGGCACCGACGACAGGCGCGCCTGCAGCCGACGTAACCTGACCGCCGACACCGGCAGAGGTGCTCTGGGCGAAGGCGGGAGCGGCGGCAAGTGCGGCCACGAGACCAAGCGTCAGCTTGGACATCCGGAGACAACGGGAGTGGGTCATTGGGGAGTAGCCTCGATGCGAGATTGGCGATGGCGGAGAAAAAAACGCGCCCAAGCAGCCTTGCTGGCGGCTGACTGGACTTTTATCTGGGTTCCCTAGCCGCGAGCTGGTTTCAGCCGCAACGGTTAACACTAGATTAACACGATAGCCTCGGATTGTGACGGTTTGGCGACAAAACACACGCCTTCACAACGGAATCGTGACGCTATCTTCACATCTGTTTGTGACCGGCTGAATGCAGGGTGTTGAAAGCTTTCAGAAGGGTCGAGACGGTTTTTCGCGGGTTGGCTGGGGAGCCGGCCAGCGGCCGGCACTACCGGATTGGCTGGGAGCCGACCAGCGGCCGGCACTACCGCGTCGGCGGGTCGGTACCGGGCGCCCTGCGGGCGACGCCCTCAGGCGTCGAGAATCTGGCCGCGGTGCGCGGCGCCCGCGGCGGACAGCAACAGGACCGCCGCGGCGGCGCAGTCGGCCGGGTCCCGGGCGGTGCGGTCCTCGTCCAGCGAGAACGCGCGGGCCCGCAGGGCCGTGCGCATCGGGCCGGGCTGCAGGCCGCTGACCCGTACCGGGCTGCGGCCGAGTTCGTCATGCAGGGAGGCGATCAGTCCGCGCAAGCCATGCTGGGCCGCGCCGTAGCCGCCCCAGTAGGCCTGCCCTACCCGCGCCGGATCGTCCACGGTGAACACCAGGGCGGCATCGTCGCGCTGGCGCAGCAGCGGCAGGCAGGCCTGGGCCAGCCAGGCCGGTGCCGTCAGGTTCACGTGGACCGCGCGGGCGAAGGCGGCCGGATCGGCCAGTTCGAACGGGGTCAGCCCGGCGAAATCGGCCGCGCAGTAGAGCACCCCGTCCAGCTGGCCCAGCTCGGACTGCAGGCGCTCGGCCAGCGTGGCGTAGTCGTCGGGGGTCGCGCCTTCCAGATCCAGCGGATACAGCAGCGGCTCGGGGCCGACGGCTTCGACCGCGGCATAGACCCGGTCCAGTCGGCGCGGTTTGCGCCCCAGCAGCACCACGGTGGCCCCGGCCTGCGCGCAGGCCACGGCGGCGGCGCTGCCCAAGCCTCCCCCGGCCCCGGCAACAAGAATGACGCGATCGGCGAGCGATCCGGTCCCGACCACCATGGACGGGACCGCACTCACGGCTGGGAGGCCTCTTCGACGATGCGCTTGAGCTCGCCCGATTCGAACAGCTCCAGCACGATGTCGCAGCCACCGATCAGCTCGCCGTGGATGAACAGCTGCGGGAAGGTCGGCAGATTGGAGAAGCGCGGCAGGTTGGCGCGGATCTCAGGCTCTTCCAGCACGTTGACCGTGCGCAGCGCGATCGCGCCGGCGGCCATCAACGCCTGGAGGGCACGGCTGGAAAAGCCGCACATGGGATATTGAGGAGTGCCCTTCATGAACAACACGAGGGGGTAACGTTCGACTTCGGACTGGATCTGCTGCATCACCGCCACAACGACTCTCCCTCCAATGGGACAACCCGGCCTCACCGGTCGGATAGACTTCCCTGACCGCCATTGTATGCCCTACCTTCGCGTGGTGGGCACTCTCTCGGCGCTCTCCCCTCCCAATCTGTCGTGCCCATGCCCCTCGAACTGCCTCGCCTTCCCTACGACCGCGCCGCCCTGCAACCCCACCTGTCGGCGGAGACGCTGGACCTGCATCACGGGCGGCACTTCCGGGCCTATCTGGAGGCGGTCAACGCACGTATCGATGGCACGGAGCTGGCCGAGCTACCGCTGGAGGACATCGTCCGCCAGAGCCAGGGCAGCCTGTTCGATGCAGCGGCGCAGGCCTGGAATCACCAGTTCTACTTCCAGTGCCTGCACCCGCGCGCCGGTGGCGATCCGCAGGGCCGGCTCGGCGAACGGGTGACCCGATATTTCGGGGATGCCAAGCGGCTGCGCGAGGCCTTCGACCGCGCGGCGCTGGGCCTGTTCGGCTCGGGCTGGGTGTGGCTGGTGCAGCACCCCAACGGCGCACTGGCGATCCAGGTCACGCGCAACGCGGGCACGCCGTTGACCGGCGAGAGCACGCCGCTGCTGGCCTGCGATGTGTGGGAACACGCGTATTACACCGATTATCAGAATGAGCGCGCCCGCTATCTGGAGGCGTTCTGGAAACTGGTGAACTGGGATTTCGTCACCGCGCAATTGCGCGATTGAAGCGGTGCCGGCCAGCGGCCGGCACCACCGGGCCGTCAACCGCGCAGGCTCTCGATCACCGGCGCGACCTGCTCGCCGCGATCAAGCTGCCCACCGACGGTCTCCAATGCACGGGCCAGCGCAGCCGCATCATCGTCGCGCAGCGTGGCATGGCCTACCTTGCGTCCGTCCCGCGCCTGCTTCCCGTAATCGTGCCAATGGCCACTGGCCTGGCCGAGCACGGCCGCAGCATCGGGCATCTGCCCGATCCAGTTGAGCATGCAGGCGTGGCCGAGCATGCGCGTGTCGCCCAGCGGCAGGCCGAGCACGGCGCGCAGGTGGTTCTCGAACTGCGAGGTCTCGCTGCCTTCGATGGTCCAGTGGCCGGAGTTGTGCACCCGCGGCGCCATCTCGTTGGCCAGCAGCTCGTCGCCGCGGCAGAACAGCTCCAGCGCGAACACGCCCACATAGTCCAGGCGCTCGGCCAGGGTGCGTGCGTAGCCGATGGCAGCCTCGTGCTGGGCCGCCGACAGCCGTGCCGGGGCCAGGCTGGCCGAGAGCACACCATTGACGTGCCAGTTGCCGGTGATCGGCCAGGCGCGGAACTCGCCGTCCTGCCCGCGTACCGCCACCACGCTGACCTCGCGATCAAAGGCGACGAAGCCTTCCAGGATCAGGCCGGTCTTCTCGACCTGGTCGCCGAGGGTGTCCCAGGCCGCGTCGATGTCGGCGGCGCTGCGGATCCGGAACTGACCCTTGCCGTCGTAGCCCAGGCGGCGGGTCTTGATGATGCAGGGCATGCCGAATTCGGCGACCCTGGCCGCCAGTTCATCGCGGCTTCGGATGTCGGCGAAGGGCGGCAGCGGGATGCCCAGCGACTGGAACAGGGTTTTCTCGCTGAGCCGATCCTGGGCCACGGCCAGCGCATCCGGATTCGGATGCACCGGCACGCGCTCGGCCAGGAACATCGCGCTCTGCGCCGGCACGTTCTCGAAATCGAAGGTCACCACGTCCACGCGGGCGGCGAAGGCGGCCAGGGCGGCTTCATCCTCGAACGCGGCCACCTGCAGCGGCGCCACCTGGGCGCCACAGGCATCGGCAGCCGGGTCGAACAGCTCGAAGCGCAGCCCCATCGGCGCACCGGCCAGGACCATCATGCGGGCGAGCTGGCCGCCGCCCAGGATGCCAACGGTCTTGGAGGTCATTGACGCGGGTCGTCGTGGGCCATGACGTCTTCGGTCTGGCGGGCACGGAAGGCTTCCAGCGCCTCACCGATCGCCGGCTGGTCCGAGGCCAGCATGGCGGCCGCGAACAGCGCCGCGTTGGAGGCGCCGGCATTGCCGATGGCGAAGGTGGCGACCGGGATGCCGGCCGGCATCTGCACGATCGAGAGCAGCGAGTCCATGCCGTTCAGGGCCTTGGACTGCACCGGCACGCCCAGCACCGGCACGGCGGTCTTGGCGGCGATCATGCCCGGCAGGTGCGCGGCCCCGCCGGCACCGGCGATGATCGCGCGCAGGCCACGCTGGCCCGCCTGCTCGGCGTAGGTGAACAGCACGTCCGGCGTGCGGTGCGCCGAAACCACTTTCACTTCATAGGGAACGCCCAGCGAGTCCAGCTTCTGGGCGGCGTGCTGCATGGTTTCCCAATCCGAGCGGGAACCCATGACGATGCCGACGAGCGGCGCGGTTTGGTTGAGGGTCATTGGCCGTCACCTGCCTTAAAGACGTATTCTAGCCGTCTTCCACGCAAGACGAAGAATCCATGGATCGCAAGCTGCTCGACCTCCTGTGCTCGCCCGATACGCGCCAGCCCCTGTCCCTGCTCGACGCCACCGGCCTGGACGCGCTCAACCGCGCGATCGGCAGCGGTGCCGTGCTCAAGGCCGATGGCAGCCCGCAGGTCCAGACGCTGCGCGAGGCCCTGCTGACCCGCGACCGCAAGCAGGTGTTCCGCGTGGACGACGGCATCCCGGTGCTGCTGGCCGAAGAGGCCATCGCCACCGCCCAGATCGCCGATTTCCCGGAAAAATGAGCCACCTCCCCGTGCCGGCCCCCGAGGCCGCCCTGGTGGCCGCCGATGTCGCCCGTGCACTGGCCGAGGACATCGGCAGCGGTGATGTCACCGCCGCCCTGCTCCCGGACCGCCCCGACACCGCCTACCTGCTGTGCAAGCAGGACGCGGTGATCGCCGGCCGCCCCTGGTTCGATGCGACCCATCAGGCGCTCGACCCGCAGGTACGGATCGACTGGCGCGTGGCCGAGGGCGACCACGTCGCCGCCGGCACCGTGCTGGCCCTCCTGCACGGCCGCAACCGCAGCCTGGTGAGCGCCGAGCGGACCTCGCTGAATTTCCTGCAGACGCTGTCCGGCACGGCGACCACCACCGCGCAGTACGTCGCGGCCGTGGCCGGTACCGGCGCGCGGATCCTGGACACCCGCAAGACCCTGCCCGGCCTGCGCGTGGCGCAGAAGTACGCGGTGCGCTGCGGCGGCGGTGACAACCATCGCCTGGGCCTGTTCGACACGGTGATGCTCAAGGAAAACCACATCCGTGCCGCCGGCTCGCTGACCGCCGCGGTGCTGGCCGCGCGCGCGCACTGGCCGGCATTGCCGCTGGTGGTCGAGGTCGAGGACCTGGACCAGCTGCGCGAGGCGCTGGAGGTCGGCTGCACCCGCATCCTTATCGACGATTTCGACGCCGCCACGCGGCGCGAGGCCGTGCGCATCGCGGCCGGGCGGATTCCATTGGAAGTCTCCGGCAGTGTCGGCCTGGACGGGCTGCGCGCGATCGCCGAAGACGGCGTGGACTGCATCTCGATCGGCGGGTTGACCAAGCATGTGCAGGCGATCGACCTGTCGTTGAAACTGGGCGATCCCCCGCGCGGATAATGCCGCTTTCACGGTATGGGCAGATGCGGTCTGCGAGGCTGCGTCTGCCCCCACCTGGATTGCACGCATGCGCTGCCTGCCGCTTCTCGCCTGCCTGTCTCCCCTGCTCGCGCTGCTGCCCCTGCGGGCCGCCGCCGCCGAGGTCTGCGATGTGCCGCCGCGCTTCGGGCTCAGCCCGTTGGCGATCAACATCGTCAAGACCGCCTGCAACGAACACCGCCTCTGGTACCGGCCTTTCATCGATCGCGATGGCCGCGCGGCCAGTCTGAGCGTGACCGAAGCCGAGGACGTACACCTGGCCGACAACGGCCTGGTTGCCTGGCAACGGGTGGTCGGCTACTGGCGGCAGAGCGGCACGCTGTCACCGATGGGCAGCCAGCCCGGCGCATCGAGCTGCATGGCCCCCCCGGGCACGCGCTACACCGACACCGACTGCCGTGCGTTCCTGGTGGACAACCCGTGGTCGGCCGCCTTCATTTCCTGGGTGATGACCCGCGCCTCGGTCCCCGGCTTCACCCGGTCGCCGCGGCACATCGACTACATCCGCGCGGCGTACCAGAACAGCGGACCGTACCGGATGACCGACCCGGCGCAGGAGAAACCGGCGCCGGGCGACCTGCTGTGCTACCTCCGCGACCGGCGCGAGGCCCTGAGCTACAGCGGCTTGGTGCAGTCACTGGGCAGCGGCGCGGTGACGCACTGGAAATCGCATTGCGAAGTGGTGATCGCGGCCAACATGGGCGGCGACCGCACGCTGTATCTGATCGGCGGCAATGTGATGAACACCGTCGCGTTGCGCAAGCTGTCGCTGGACCGCAGCGGCCGGGTCGAGCTGCCGCCCGCGAAGGCCAGTGCAGGCGACGGTGTGGATCTGGGCTGTACGCCGGGCCGCGAAGAGGAATGCAGCTTCAACCGCCAGGACTGGGCCGCACTGCTGAAGCTGGTCGCGACCGCCCCGGCGACGATGCCGATGGACGCGCCCGTTCCGGGCGACGTGCCAGCGCCGGGCACGATGACAGCGCCGATGACGACGCCCCGGGATCCACGAGCGCCAACGACGACCCCCACCGTCGTGCCGCCCCGCCCTCTGGTACCGCAGTCAACCCCGATCCCGGCGCCACAGCCCGTACCGGTCCCGCCACCCCGCACGCCCTGATCGTCGACGCCCGCATGGCTTGATCCGCGCCGCATTCGTCGCCATCTTGGAGGGACCGTCCTCCTTGACCGCGCCGAGTCACCGATGCCCAGTTTGATCCTGTTGATGATTGCCGGCGCGTTCGCGTACGCCTTCTGGAATTCCTCGCGTGCCGCCGCCGAACGTGCCGGCGTGCTCGGGCGCAATGCCTGCCGCGCTGCCGACGTGCAGTGGCTGGACCAGAGCGTGCACGCCACCGGCCTGCGCGTGTGCCGCAAGGACAACGGCTGGCTGGGCTGGGAGCGCACCTTCAAGTTCGAGTATTCGCACGATGGCGTGGACCGTCACAGCGGCCGCATGGTGCTGCGCGGCGATCAGCTGATCACGTTCGTGGGGCCGTCTGCGGCGCGGATCAGTGAGATCCGGCGCGATATCGATACCCGGGATGCTGAAGACGTTTAATGAAATGGCCGCCTTGCGGCGGCCATGGTGTGTCTTATTTGACGACCCGCAGATGCGGGCGACCGCTGGGCTTGGGCGGTGCATCGTCCGGCGGGGTCGGTGAATCGTCCGGCGGCAGCTCGTCGTCCGGGCCCGGCTCGTGGCCCGGGATGTCGTCCGGCAGCGCCATGCCCTGCCCCGTCTCGCGGGCATACACGGCCAGCACGGCCGAGATCGGCACGTGCACCGGGTAGCTGGTGCCGGAGAAGCGGGCCGAGAAGCTCACGCTGTCATTGTCGATATGCAGGCGCACCACGGCGCGCTCGGCGATGTTCAGGACGACGCGGCCGTCCTTGACCGCGCTCTGCGGCACCTGCACGCCGGGCATGCCGGCGTCGACCAGGATATGCGGCGTCAGGTCGTTGTCATTGATCCATTCCACCAGGGCCCGCAACAGGTACGGACGGTGGCTGGTCATGCGAAAAGTGTCTTCAGTCATGTGGTAGAGCCGAGCCGTGCTCGGCTGCTCTTGATCCGGATTGCCTGATGCAAGTGTACGCGCCCGCCTACCCGCAGGTCAGCCATCACGCGTACCGGCACCGCGATTTCGTTCAGTACGCCGGGGGTGCACGCGGCACCCGGGCGCGATCAGACCGGCAGGTCGCGCAGCTTCTTTTCCTGCTCGGTGAGGCTGCGGATGAAGCCCGGGTGGCGGAAAATCCGGTTGCCGTAGTCTTCGATGGACTTGCCATCCTTCGGCAGCGGCACGTCCAGTGCCTGCAGCCGCCAGATGATCGGCGCCATCGCGCAGTCGGCCAGGCTCATTTCCGGATTGAGGAAGAACTTGCTGGCCTTGAACAGCGGGACCGCGCTGGTCAGCAGTTCCTTGAGCCGCTTGCGGCCGGCCTCGGCCTGGGTCTTGTTGCCCAGCTGGATGGCCTGCACCTGCGGCACCCAGTCGTGTTCGATGCGCAGCATCGCCAGCCGGATGCGGGCCCGCGAGAGCGGATCGACCGGCATCAACGGCGGGTGCGGATAGCGCTCGTCCAGGTACTCGCTGACCACCGAGGCCGCGTACAGCACCAGCTCGCGTTCCACCAGGGTGGGCACGGAATGGTACGGATTGAGATCGATGAGATCCTCGGGCGGGTTCTGCGGGTCGACCGGCACGGAGTCATAAGTGACGCCCTTGGCCGCCAGTACCAGCCGCACGCGATGGCACAGGACATCGTCGTTCGAGGAAAACAGCGTCAGGGTGTTCCGCATGCGTACGCTCGCCGCCATCAAAGGCTCTCCAACGTCCGGTAACCGCCGGTCGTATCGGCGCCGCCAGCCCATTGCCGACGGTCGTCACAGTACCCGAGTGTGCAACCGCACATCACAAAAGCCAATAGGTCGATCGTCCCACGGCAGGAACGATCGACACAGGACGGCGTCCGGCGGCTCAGTGGACGTCCTTCCAGTATTCCTTCTTGAGCAGGTACGCCAGGAAGGTCAGCAGCGCCAGGAACAGGATCACCCAGACGCCCAGCTTCTGGCGCTTCAGGGCGGCCGGCTCGCCGGCGTACTCCAGGAAGTTGGTGATGTCGCGCACCGCCTGGTCGTACTGCCCGGGATCCATGTTGCCCGGCTGCTCGATCTTCAGGCCGACCACCGGTGCATCCAGCCCTGGGCCTTCGGCCTTGCCATGCACGGCGTGCTGCAGCCCCTGCATTTCCCACAGCGGGTTGGGCATGGAGGCATTCGGGAACACGGTGTTGTTCCAGCCCAGTGGCCGCGTGGGATCGAGGTAGAACGACTTGAGGTACGTGTAGACCCAGTCGCTGCCACGCACGCGCGAGATCAGGCTCAGGTCCGGCGGCATCTTGCCGAACCACTTTTCGGCCTGCGCCTTGGGCATCGTCACCGGAATCGGTTCGCCGATCGGGGTACCGGTGAAGTTGAGGTTGTTCATGACCTCCTCTTCGCTCAACCCGAGATCGGCGGCCATGCGCGAGTAGCGCAGGTATTTCAGCGCGTGGCAGCCGGAGCAGTAGTTCATGTAGAGCTGCGCGCCGCGCTGCAGCGAGGCACGATCGCTCAGGTCATTGCCTGCCTGCAGGGTCTTGGCACCCTCGGCGGCATCGGCTGCCGCGATACCCAGCATCAGGGCCGCCGCGCAGGCCAGCCGGACAATCCAGTGGTCAGTCATGCGTGGTCACCCGGTCCGGTACCGGCTTGGTCCTGTCCAGCTTGGTCCATAGCGGCATGGTGATGAAGAAGGCGAAATACAGGAAGGTCAGCACGCGGCCGATGTAGGTCTCGTGCGCGTCCGTACCCGGGCCCGAGCCGATCACGCCCAGCCACACGAAGCACACCGCGAACATGCCCAGCAGGCCGCGCGAGAGCAGGCCGCGGTAGCGGTAGGACTTCACCCGCGCCCGATCCAGCCACGGCACCAGGAACAGGATGGCGATCGCGGAGAACATCACGATCACGCCGCCGAGCTTGTTGGGCACCACGCGCAACATCGCGTAATACGGGGTGTAGTACCAGACCGGCTTGATGTGCTCGGGCGTCACCAGGCGGTTGGCCTCGGTGAAGTTGTCGTGCTCGAGGAACAGCCCGCCGAAGGCCGGGGCGAAGAAGATGATGAAGGCGGCGATGATCAGCAGGAAGCCGGCGCCGACCGCATCCTTGAGCGTGTAGTACGGATGGAAGGGAATGCCGTCGGTGGGCGCGATGGCCGACCAGCGGTTGCCCTTCGGACCCTTCTTGATCTCCACGCCGTCCGGGTTGTTGGAGCCCACCTCATGCAGGGCGCCCAGGTGCAGCACCACCAGCAGCAACAGCACCAGCGGCAGCGCGATCACGTGCAGGGCGAAGAAGCGGTTGAGGGTGGCGTCGCTGGGCAGATAGTCGCCCATGATCCACTCGGTCAGGCCGGTGCCGATCACCGGGATCGCGCCGAACAGCGAGATGATCACCTTCGCGCCCCAGAACGACATCTGGCCCCACGGCAGCACGTAGCCCATGAAGGCTTCGGCCATCAGCACCAGGTAGATCAGCATGCCGAGGATCCAGACCAGTTCGCGCGGCTTCTGGTAACTGCCGTAGAGCAGGCCGCGGAACATGTGCAGGTAGACCACGATGAAGAACAGCGAAGCACCGGTGGAGTGCATGTAGCGGATCAGCCAGCCCCACTCCACGTCCCGCATGATGTATTCGATGGAGGCGAACGCTTCGGCGGCGTTCGTCTTGTAGTGCATCGTCAGGAAGATGCCGGTGACGATCTGGTTGACCAGGATCAGGAGCGCCAGCGAGCCGAAGTAGTACCAGATGTTGAAGTTCTTCGGCGCGTAGTACTCGCTGACGTGCTTGCGATAGACCGGCATGAGGCCCGGTGCGCGCGCGTTGACCCAGTCGGCGACGCCGGTGGCGGTGCGGGAAAGGATGTTGGCCATGATCAAGCCGCCCCCTGCGGATCAACGCCGATGATGATGGTGTTGTCGTCCTGGTAATGGTGCGGCGGCACCAGCAGGTTGATCGGTGCCGGAACATCCTTGAACACACGACCGGACATGTCGAAGCGCGACTTGTGGCAGGGGCAGAAGTAGCCGCCCTTCCATTGGGGATCGTAGGGCTCGGGACGGATCTCGGCGACCATTTCCGGCGAGCAGCCCAGATGGGTGCACAGCCCGACCAGCACCGAGACCTCGGCCTTGATCGAGCGGAATTCGGGATTCTGCTTGAGCACGTACTCGGGCTGCTGTTCTTTCTCGCCCGAGCCGGGATCCTTCAGGCGGCCGTCCAGTCCGTGCAGCGCCTCGAGGATGGCCTTGGAACGCTTGACGATCCAGATCGGCTGTCCACGCCACTCCATGACCAGTCGCTGGCCTTCCTGGAGCGCGCTGATGTCGGCAATCACCGGTGCACCGGCCAGTTTGGCGCGGGCACTGGGATTCCAGGACTTGATGAACGGTACCGCTGCAAATCCGACGCCGACCGCTCCGACCACCGCAGTGGTGGCGGAAAGAAACCGTCGACGTCCAGTGTTGACTGGATCGTTTACCCCATCGTTGGCCATCCGGCACTCCGATATTGATTTAGGTAGCTTGAGGCTGCCAGCAGACCGGTGGGGGCCAGTCCACATTGAATCAGCCGCGAGTGTAGCTGAACCGAAGTCGGCCACACAACGCGGTACTACGGAACGACATTACCCCGACAGTACGGCATCAGGTACCACCGGCGCCATGGGTTATTGATGGCTGGCCACCGCGCCGCGATAGCGGTCGGCCAACAGGGCCACCCGCTTCACGTAATACTGGGTCTCGCTGTAGGGCGGCACGCCGCCGTGGCGGTCGACCGCGCCCTCGCCCGCGTTGTAGCCCGCCGCGGCCAGGGTGAGATCGCCATTGAAGCGCTTGAGCAACCAGGACAGATACTGCACGCCGCCGCGGATGTTCTGCGAGGCATTGAAGGAATCGCTGACGCCGAAGCGGCGCGCGGTGGGCGGCATCAGCTGCATCAGCCCCTGCGCGCCGGCACGACTGAGCGCGGTCGGGTTGTAGGCCGACTCGGCGTGGATGATCGCGCGGACCACCGCTTCCTCGACCCCGAACTCGCGCGCGGCGGCGGCGATTTCATTCTGGTAGGCCGTGGTGTTGAGCCGCACCGAGCCGAAGTTGACCGCCGGGTTGGCCCCGCAGGCGTAGCAGCGCTCGATGAAACTGTAGTGAATGGTGCGGACCTGGCCCAGGCTGGCGACGCCGGCCGGGCGTGCGCTGGTGTAGTGGCGCACGCCGTCTTTCATGTAGGAGTACAGCTGGCCGCTGCGCACCTTTCCCACCTTGCCGGTGGCCGCTGACGGGGCCGACGGCGCGGTCAGCACCGCGGCCGGGGCCGGGGCGGGCGTGATCGCAGTGGCGGAGGTGACGCTGTCGGCCCGGACGGGGGCTGGGGCTGGCGCCGGCGTCACGCTGGCGATCGGGGCCGCCGGGCCCGGCGCGGGCGGCGGCGGCAGGGCCCGGCGAGGCGCGCTGCGGTCCGGCCGGTAGCTGCTGATCACACTGCAGCTGGCCCCGGTCACGCGCTTGCTCACGTAGCTCGGGATACCGTCGCTGCCGACACACTTGTACAGCGTGCCCGCACTGGCCGGCATAGCGGTCAGCGCAGCCAAGGCCAGCGCAGCGATCCCCAACATCCCCTTCATGAGCGGGAGTGTCCCCAATTCGCCGGGGATTGCCAAGGGGGGAGCCCGACCCGGCTACAATGGCCTGCTCACCGCAGCCATCCGGCTGCCTGCCCGCCCACCCGACTGGAATAAGCGCCATGACCGGGACGCCAGCTTCGACCGCGCCGACTTCGGCCGGTTCTACCCTGCCTGCCTCTGCTCCTGCCAGCACCGCCCCCCGCCCCGACCTGCTCCCCCTGCCCGGCGCCAGGCCACAGGTGACCGGACCGGTGCGCGGCAAGCTGTACATCAAGACCCACGGTTGCCAGATGAACGAGTACGACTCGACCAAGATGGCCGACGTGCTCGCCGCCTCGGAAGGACTCGAGCTCACCGACGACCCGGCCGAGGCCGATGTGTTGCTGATGAACACCTGCTCGATCCGCGAGAAGGCCCAGGAGAAGGTGTTCAGCCAGCTGGGTTACTGGAAGGCACTGAAGAACAACGGCCGCGGCGTGATCATCGGCGTCGGCGGCTGCGTGGCCTCGCAGGAAGGCGAAGCGATCATCAAGCGCGCGCCGCACGTGGACCTGGTGTTCGGCCCGCAGACCCTGCACCGCCTGCCGGAGCTGATCCGCCAGCGCCGCGAATCGGGCAAGTCGCAGGTGGACATCAGCTTCCCGGAAATCGAGAAGTTCGACGCCCTGCCCGAACCGCGCGCCGAGGGTGCCTCCGCGTTCGTCTCGATCATGGAAGGCTGCTCGAAGTACTGCTCGTTCTGCGTGGTGCCCTACACCCGCGGCACCGAGGTCAGCCGCCCGTTCGAGGATGTGGTGGTGGAAGTCGCGCAGCTGGCCGCCCAGGGCGTGCTGGAAATCAACCTGCTGGGGCAGAACGTCAATGCCTACCGCGGCCCGTATGGCGACGGCGAGTTCGCCGACCTGGGGCTGCTGATCCGCACCATCGCCGAGATCGACGGCGTGGGCCGGATCCGCTTCACCACCTCGCATCCGCTGGAGTTCAGCGACTCGCTGATCGACGCGTACCGCGATGTGCCGCAGCTGGCCAACTTCCTGCACCTGCCGGTGCAGGCCGGCAGCGACCGCGTGCTGTCGGCGATGAAGCGCGGCTACACCGCGCTGGAGTTCAAATCCAAGATCCGCAAGCTGCGCGCGGTGCGCCCGGACATCTCGATCAGCTCGGATTTCATCGTCGGCTTCCCCGGCGAGACCGACGCCGAGTTCGAGAAGACCATGAAGCTGATCGAGGACGTGGGCTTCGACCAGAGTTTCTCCTTCATCTATTCGCGGCGGCCGGGTACCCCCGCCGCCGATCTGGAAGACACCACCCCCGATGCGGAGAAGCACGCGCGCCTGTCTCGCCTGCAGGCCCGGATCAACGAGCAGGCCGCGGCCATCTCCGAGAAGATGGTCGGCACCGTGCAGACCGTGCTGGTGGAAGGTCCGTCCAAGCGCAACCCGAACGAGTTGACCGGCAAGAGCGAGAACATGCGCTCGGTGAATTTCCCGGGGCACCCACGCCTGATTGGCCAGTTCGTCGATGTGGTGATCACCGAGGCGTACAGCAACTCGCTGCGCGCGCGGATGGTGACGGCCTGAAGGCGAGCCGGCCGCTGGCCGGCATCCGCTAATCCAGCCGCTTGCGGAACCGCACGATCGCCAAGGTCATCATCACCGCGATGAAGGCCAGCAGTGCCAGGACCTCCGGCCACAGTTCCCAGATCCGCGCGCCACGCAGCATGATGCCGCGGATCAGGCGCAGGAAGTGGGTCAGCGGGAGCACTTCGGCCAGCCATTGCACCGGCCGCGGCATGCCGGCGAACGGAAACATGAAGCCGGACAGCAGGATCGACGGCAGGAAGACGAACATCGTCATCTGCATCGCCTGGAACTGCGACTGCGCCTTGGTCGAGATCAACAGGCCCAAGGCGAGATTGGCTGTGATCAGCAGCATCGCGGCCGCATAGACATCCAGCACGCTGCCACGCACCGGCACGTCGAACAACCACAGCCCCAGCAGCAGCACCAGGCTGGTCTGCAGGAGGCCGATCGCCGCATAGGGCAATACCTTGCCGACCATCAACTCGCTGCTGCTCAGCGGCGTGGCGATCAGCAGTTCCATGTTGCCGCGCTCGCGCTCGCGGACGATCGCCACCGCCGTGAACATCACCATGGTCATGGTCAGGATGATGCCGATCAGCCCGGGCACGATGTTGATCGCCGAGCGTCGCTGCGGGTTGTAGAACGCCACCACGCTGATCTGTCCAGCGGCAGCCACCGCCCCGGTGCGCAGGGGTCGATCGTTGCGGACTGGCGCACTGTCCAGCGGCACCTGCGCCAGTTGCACCGCTGCGCTCTGCACCACGGTGTCGCTGCCATCGACCAGCACCTGCACCGCCTCGCGTCCTTCGAAGCGGCGTCGTTCAAAGTCGGCCGGGATCACCACGCCGATGCTGATCTCCCCGCGCCGCAGGGCCGCCATCACCTGTTCCGGCGTATCCACGCGCTGGGTGGGCGTGATCACGCCGGTGGCGACCATGTCCATCACCAGCGCGCGCGAGGCCGAGGTATTGGCCTGGTCGGCGATGCCGGTATCGAGGTGGCGAAGGTTGAGGTTGATCGCATAGCCAAACAGCACCAACTGCATCACCGGAATGCCCACGATCATCGCCAGGGTGATGCGGTCGCGACGCATCTGCCGCAGTTCCTTGAGCACGATCGCCCACAGCCGGCGCGGGTTCATGCTGCGGGCCCGGCGGCCGGCACACGCCCACGCGTGGCCGAGACGAACACGTCCTCCAGATTGGCCGCCGCGGCAACGACCTCGGCCTGCTGCCCGGCAGCACGCAGCACCTGCTGCAGTCGCTCGGGCCCGTCGCCGTCGTTACCAAGCAGAACCCGCAGCGTGTTGCCGATCTGGGCCACGCTGAGCACGCCCGGCGCCGCGGCAAGCAGGCGTTGGGCCTGGCGCGGCTGCGCGGCATGCACCTCCAGCGTGCGTCCCTGCAATGCGGCGGTCAGCTCGGCCGGACTGCCATCGGCGACCAACATGCCCTGGTCCAGGATCGCCAGTCGATGGCAGCGCTCGGCCTCGTCCATGTAGTGGGTCGAGACCAGCAGCGTAGTGCCCGCATCGGCCAGGTCGAACAGCTTCTCCCAGAAATCGCGGCGGGATTCCGGATCGACCGCGCTGGTCGGCTCGTCCAGGAACAGCAGCTCGGGCTTCTGGATGACCGCACCGGCGAGGGCAAGACGCTGCTTCTGCCCGCCGCTGAGGGTGCCGGCCAATTGCTTCTGGCGTTCCTGGAAGTGATAGCCCTCGACCAGCTCATCGATCCGCTGCCGGGCCGCGGCGCGCGGGATGTCCTGCACGGCCGCGAGAAACTCCAGGTTCTCGCGCACGGTCAGATCGTCGAACAGGGAGAACCGCTGGGTCATGTAGCCGATCCGTTTCCGCAGCGCTTCGGCCTGCTCGGGGATGCGCAGCCCGAGCACATCGATGTCCCCTTCGCTGGGAGTCAGCAGCCCGCACAGCATGCGGATGGTGGTCGACTTGCCTGATCCGTTGGGCCCCAGGAAGCCGTAGACGTTCGCGCGCGGCACGCTCAGGTCGACGTGGTTGACGGCGACCAGGTCCCCGAAGCGCTTGGTCAGCCCGCGTGCGCGGATCGCCGGCTCACCGCCCTGACCTGCGGCCGGTGCAGGCGGGACCGCATTCAAAACGAAACCCGCACCGGCACGCCCGCCGGCAGCTGCGTCATCGCCGCCGCATCGTTGTCGGCGGTCAGCTCGATCTCGGCCAGCCAGCTGAGCCGCGCCGCGTCCGCGCCGCTGAGCGCGTAGTACGGAGTGAAGCCGGGGTCGCTGCGGATGCTGCGCACCCGCCCGACGAGTGTCCCCTCGCGCCCCTGCAGGGCGATCGTGGCGGCCTGCCCTACCCGGACCCGGACCCTCAGCGGCTCGGGCAGGTATACCCGTGCATACGGCCGGTCACCGACCAGCAGCACCGCCAGCGGCGCGCCGACCGGCGGCTGGTCGCCCAAGCGATATGGCAATGCGTCCACGCGGCCCGCGCGTGGGGCCAGCAGATCCAGTTTGCGCAATGTCTCGGCCTGGCCGGAGGCCTGCGCCTGCGCCGCCTGCAGGGCCGATTCGCCCTGCGCGATCTCTTCTACCCGGGTGCCGTGCTCGAGCGCCAGCAGCGCCTGCTCGGCTGCGCGCACCACGCCCTGGGCGTTGCCCGCCGCCGCGCGGGCCCGGTCCACATCGGCGGCAGCCACCAGCTGTTGACGTCCCAACGGCTGCAGGCGGCGGTAGTACGCGGCGGCATCCTCGGCCTGCGCCCGCACCGCGGCAAGGTTGGCGCGCGCCTGCGCGATGTCTTCGTTGCGCGGCCCCTGGCGCAGTTCGTCCAGCACCTGCCCCGCGCGGGCCGCGTCCGCCTGCAGCGCCTGCAACTGGGCAGCAGTGCGGGTAGGTTCGAGCTGCAGCAGCGATGTGCCTGCCTGCACCTGCTGGCCTTCACGCACGTGCACCGCCACGATGGTTTCCGCCGCGGAGGCGGGCACCGTGATGCGATCCCACTCCAGCGTGCCCAGCGCCGCCTCGTCGGTCTCGCGGCAACCAGGCAACAGCAGCAGCCATACCGCCCACACCAACCAACGCCGGGACGCGGATACCGATGCAGGCATGGCGTGGGGCCTCTGAAAGGAGTGTGCGCGGAGGCGCGATCCTCACCTTGCGCACACAGCCGTGAAGAACAGGTCACGCTGCAGCGCGCGGGCTGGTCATGAAATGATCACGCCCTCGCACCCGTTGCCAGCATTGGCGCGCTGCACGTTATCCACACCTTTCTCCCGCGACCACCCACAGGCGCTGTGGATGACCGCGGCCGGCGCAGGGAACGCCGCTTTCCGCTGCTGCTGTAGCGGCCGCCCGATACCCGCGCTACCCTGTTCTCCCTTTCCCTGCTTGCGGCCCGGTCGGCTGGACCGGCGGCCGCCGGACGCAATGACCGCACTCGCACAACGCGACTTCACCCTCACCCCGGAAGACAACGAACGCCTGGCGAACATGGCCGGCCCGTTCGACGAACATCTCCGCCAGGTGGAACTCAAACTCGGCGTGGAAATCGCCAACCGTGGCCACGTCTTCCGCGTGACCGGCCCCAAGGCGGTGGTCGCCGATGCGCAGGCCCTGATCGAAGCGCTGTACGCCGAAGCCGGCGACGTGGTGTTCGACAGCCATGCCATCCACCTGCGGCTAAACCAGGCCAACGTGGAGCATGTGGTCGAGCGTGCCTACGAGGCCCAGGAGGTGGCGATCAAGGTCAAGCGCGGCACGGTGCGCGGCCGCGGCGCCAACCAGGCGCGCTACCTGCACCAGATCACCACCCACGACATCAATTTCGGCATCGGCCCGGCCGGTACCGGCAAGACGTTCCTGGCCGTGGCCAGCGCGGTCGAAGCGCTCAACGAAGCGCGCGTGCAGCGCCTGATCCTGGTCCGCCCCGCGGTGGAGGCCGGCGAGAAGCTCGGCTTCCTGCCCGGCGACCTCAGCCAGAAGGTCGACCCGTACCTGCGCCCGCTGTACGACGCGCTGTATGAAATGCTCGGCGTGGAAAAAGTGCTCAAGCTGCTGGAGAAGAACGTCATCGAGATCGCGCCGCTGGCCTACATGCGCGGGCGCACGCTCAACGATGCGTACGTGATCCTGGACGAAGCGCAGAACACCACGGTCGAGCAGATGAAGATGTTCCTGACCCGGCTGGGCTTCGGCTCCACGGCGGTGGTCACCGGCGACCTCACCCAGACCGATCTGCCCAAGCACGTGAAATCCGGCCTGCGCGATGCGATCGATGTGCTGCGGGACGTGGAGGGCGTGAGCTTCACCTTCTTCGAAGCGCGCGACGTGGTCCGGCATCCGCTGGTGGCCCGCATCGTCAGCGCCTACGACCGCCGCGATCTGCAGCAGGTGCAACCCGGAGCAACCCCATGACCCGTGGTCCCGTGCGACTGGATGTCGCGATCAATTACGCCCTGCCCCGCGCCGGCCTGCCGTCGGCGGTGAGCTTCCGCAAGTGGGTTGCCGCGGCCCTGAAGGGCCGCATCCGCGAGGCCGACCTGGCGATCCGCCTGGTCGACGCCAAGGAAGGCCAGTCCCTTAACCGCCATTACCGCGGCAAGGATTACGCCACCAACGTGCTCAGCTTCCCGGCCGAACTGCCGGAGGGCCTGCCCAAGGGCGTCAAGTTCCCCCTGCTCGGCGATCTGGTGATCTGCGCCCCGGTGGTCGCGCGCGAGGCGGACGAACAGGGCAAGGCGCTCAACGCCCATTACGCGCACCTCACCGTGCACGGCGTGCTGCACCTGCTCGGCTGGGACCATGAGGACGAGAAGGAAGCCGATGCCATGGAACAGCTGGAGCGTGACATCCTGGCCGAACTGGGCATTGCCGATCCGTATGCCGGCGAGCGCTGAGCGCCCCCTCGATACCTGTGTTGATCCCTCTGCCCTACAAGGATGTATGCCGCGATGCCGTCACCTGACCGCCGCTCGGCACTGGGCCCCCTGCTGCTCGCACTGTCGCTGGCGGGCGTGGTGTATTCCGCCCTCGGCGCGCCAGGTCTGCCGGCACTGACACCGGCAGGCCGCGATCCCGGTGCGATCCGGTTGGGCATGCTGGCGCTCTCGGCGGTGATCGCCCTGCTGTCCCTGGCCCCGGCGCGCAGCTGGTGGGCTGCGCATCAACGGCGCGCGCCCCTGCCCGCACACTGGGCCGACCGCCTGGACGGCCTGGCTGCCGGCGTATTCGTCGTGGGCCTGCTGACCAGCGTGGTGGCGGGCCTCGTCCTGCCCCGCCTGCTGGCCGGCCCAGGCGACGCCGCGCTCAGCGCCACCGGCCTGGGCGTGGTGGCTTGGTCGGGACTGGCGGCGGCACTGGCCGCACCGACGGGCTGGCGCACGTTGTATCGCTGGGCCCGGCGCGATGGTGCCCCGCCCGCACAGTCCCCGGTCTTCCGCGCACGGCCGGTGCAGGTGGCGCTGCTGTTCGTCCTTGCCGCGGCCTTCGCGCTGGTGTTCGGCCGCACGCTGATCACGCTCACCGCCAGCGGCCCGGAAGCGCTCCATCTGGGCGCCTCGGCCTTGGTCCTGTGCGCGGCGGGGATCGCGATCGTCACCTTCACCGCCACGCTGCGCTGGCTGCTGCGCCGTCGCTGACGGCCTGCCAGGCGGGACCGCCCCCCGTTATGATCGTCGCCGCGTCCGTGCCGTGCACGCCTGTTGATGGACCTGTTCCGATGACCCCGTTGCGATTTGCCTACCTGGGCCTGCTCGGCCTGCTGCCTGCCCCGGCGTTTGCCGACGCGGCGCCGCTGGACCTGCCCGCTTTGATTGAATGCCGCAAGAGCGTGAGCGATTACGATGCCGTCGCCCCGGTCGTGGCGGACCCGCTCAAGGCGGTCGCCAATGGCCTGCAGCCGTTGCCGCAGACCAACCAGTTCATGACCGAATTCCGCCTGGCCGCGCCGATCACGGTCTTCGGCGAGCGCGCCGAGTACATCACGGTGGCCGGGGCCAGCATCATGGCGATCCTGGACCTGGCCGATCCGCGCCCGCTGGCCAAGCGACTGGCCCTGGAAGACGGTGTGGATACCCCGGAGAAGTTCATGGCCGGGCGCGAGCTGGTCAGCCGCGACGTCACCGACCCGCGTACCGGCGAGGCCCTGATCGAGTCGGTGATCCTGAGCCTGTCCACGGTCAAGTCCCACCCCGGCAAGACCCTGGCCGGCTGTACCTACAGCCTGGACCTGCCGCCGGAAGAGGAGACCCCGCCCCCGGCCGCCGCCCCGGGCCCCGGGCCGGGCGTGAATCCCCCCTCGGCAGGCCGCTGACAGGCGCCCGCATCCTGATAGACTAAATCCAACGCCCGGCACGCCGGGTGCCTTTTTTTCCAGAGATGTCTGAAGACGACAGTAGTAGCTCCACCCAGGAGCACAATGAAAAGAAGCGCAGCTGGCTCGAACGCCTGACCTCTGCCTTCTCCGGCGAACCCCACACCCGCGACGAGCTGGTGGCGGTCCTGCACACCGCGCACGAAGACGGCCTGATCGCCGCCGATACGCTGCGGATGATGGAAGGTGCCATCGCGGTGGCCGAGCTCACCGTCGGCGACGTGATGATCTCGCGCTCGCAGATGGTCTCCCTGCCGGTCGAAGCCCCCTTCCTTGAACTGATGAAGCAGGTGGTCGAATCCGGCCATTCGCGCTTCCCGGTGCACGGCGACAACAAGGACGACATCCTCGGCATCCTGCTGGCCAAGGACCTGCTGCGCGGCGTGGTCGCCGACAACGGGCCGGCCAACATCCGCGAGCTGCTGCGCCCGGCGGTGCTGATCCCCGAGGCCAAGAAGCTCAACGTGCTGCTCAAGGAATTCCGGCTCTCGCGCAACCACATGGCCATCGTGGTCGATGAGTACGGCGGTGTCGCCGGGCTGGTCACCATCGAGGACGTGCTGGAGCAGATCGTCGGCGAGATCGATGACGAGCACGACGAAGCCGAGGACCACACCTCGCAGATCGCGATCCAGGCCGACGGCCAGTACGTGGTCGACGCGCTGACCGCGATCGAGGATTTCAACGAGCGTTTCGGCGCCACGTTCCCCGATGATGATTACGACACCATCGGTGGCCTGGTCACCGAGGCGATCGGGCACCTGCCAGAAACCGGCGACGAACTCACCCTGGACCGCTTCGTGTTCCGGGTCGCGCGTGCCGATGCCCGCCGCGTGCAGGCGTTCCACGTGACCGTACTGCCGCCTGACACCCACAACGAGGATTGACCCACGCCATGCGGCCCCCTTTGAATCGGTGGTCGCTGTGCCGCCTGTTGTTCGTGTTGTCGCTGATGGCGATGGCCAGCCTGCCCTTCGGGGCGCTGGCCGCGCAGGATGCCGCGCCGGTCAGTGATGCCCCGGCCTCCGTCGCCGCGGCGCCGCGCATCGGCGTGGTCACCATGCAGCCGGGCGAGATCTTCTTCGAACGCTTCGGGCATGACGCCCTGGTCGTGGTCGACCCGGTCACCGGCGACGCCACCTCCTACAACTTCGGTTACTTCGACCCGAGCGAATCCGATTTCATCGGCAACTTCGTGCGCGGCGACATGATGTATTACCTGGTCGCGCTGCCCCTCGGGCAGGATCTGTCGTACTACCAGGAGAGCGGTCGCGGCGCGAGCGTGCAGTGGCTGGACCTGACGCCTGAGCAGGCGCATGCCCTGGCCGCCTCGCTGGCCGAGCGCGCCAAGCCGGAGAACGCGCGCTACCACTACGATTACTACACCGCCAACTGCGCGACCATGGTCCGCGATGCGATCGATGGTGCGCTCGGCGGCGGGCTGCATTCGCAGCTGTCCGGGCGCTCGCGCGGCAATACCTACCGCAGTGAATCGGTGCGCCTGGCGTCGCCGTCGCCGTGGATGTGGCTGGGCTTCGATATCGGCCTGGGCCCGTTCGCCGACCAGCCGCTGTCGCGCTGGCAGGAAGCGTTTGTGCCGATGCGTCTGGCCGATGCGCTGCGCCAGGCGCGCAACAGCGAAGGTCGCCCGCTGGTACAGGCCGAGCAGGAACTGCTGCCGCACCGGATCGCCCCGGAACCGGCCGAGTCGCCCCGGCGCTGGTGGCCCTGGCTGCTGTGCGGCCTGATCGCCGCCGCGGGTGTGGTCGCACTGCGCCGCCGGCGGCGCCTGCTTGGCGGCCTGGCGCTGCCGTTCTGGCTGTTCTGCGGCATTGGCGGCGCCCTGCTGACCTACCTGTGGGGCTTCAGCGCGCACCAGGCCGCCTGGGCCAACCGCAACCTGCTGCAGCTGTCGCCGCTGTGCCTGCTGCTCCTGCCCGGCGCGATCACCCTGCTGCGCGGCCGCGTGCCGCGTGCGTGGTTCCGGATCGTGCTGTGGGCGGTCACTGGCCTCTCGCTGCTGGGCCTGGTGCTGCATTGGCTCACGCTGCAGGCGCAGTACAACCTGCAGTGGATCGTGCTGCTGCTGCCGATCCACGTGGCGCTGGCGTGGGTGCTGGCCCGCCGTGACCCGCCCGTCACGGGCCGCTGACGCACGATGCCCGCCATGGATACCGTCACACCCGAAAATCCCGCCTGCGTCATCAACTGCGTTCACTACGATGACCAGGGCAAACGCCACGACATCAGCCTGGATGCGATCAGCGATGTGATCGCCAGCGACAACGGCTTTGTCTGGGTGGGGCTCTACGAGCCCCACGACAGCGTGCTGCTGAAGCTGCAGGAAGAGTTCTGCCTGCATTCGCTGGCCATCGAGGATGCGCGCAACGCGCATCAGCGGCCCAAGGTCGAGGCGTACGGCAACTCGCTGTTCGTGGTGGTGACCACCGCGCAGATGGTCGACGAGCGCATCCAGTACGGCGAGACGCATGCCTTCCTCGGGCCGCGCTTCCTGGTCACGGTGCGCCATGGCGCCTCGCTGTCCTACGCGGCACCCCGCGCCCGCGTCGAGCGCGAGCCGGAGCTGCTGCGCACGATGGGGCCGTCGTACTGCCTGTATGCGGTGCTGGATTTCGTGGTCGACAACTACCTGCCGATCACCCAGCGCTACCGCGACACGCTGGAGCTGCTGGAGAAGGACATCTTCTCCGACAACTACAAGCGCCATACCGTGGTGCGCCTGTACGAGCTCAAGCGCGAGCTCAACAAGATGCGCATGGCAGTCGCGCCGCTGCAGGACATGCTCTCGCAGATCAAGCGCTACCAGGGCGACCTGGTGCCGGACGAAGTGAAGCTGTACCTGCGCGACGTGCACGACCACGCGGTGCGGATCAGCGATGTGATCGACACCCTGCGCGAGATGCTGGGCACCGCGCTGAGCGTGAACCTGTCGCTGGTGACCCTGGCCCAGGGCGAGACGGTCAAGCGCCTGGGTGCGTGGGCGGCGCTGCTGGCCGCCCCGACCCTGATCACCAGCTGGTACGGCATGAACTTCACCCACATGCCCGAACTGGACAAGCCCTGGGCTTACCCGGCCATGATCATCGGCGTGGGCGCTGTGTGCGTGGGCCTGTACCGCCTGTTCAAGCGCGCCCGCTGGCTGTAGGTGGGTAGGTAGCGACCGTTGGTCGCTACGGTGATGACCGTTGGCCGCCGAGGCGGTGAGCCGACCAACGGTCGGCTCCTACCCCGATCGGTGGCATCAGGCCACGTAAATCGTCTTGATGTTCATGAACTCATGGATGCCGTGCTCGGCCAGTTCGCGGCCGAAGCCGGAGCGCTTGCTGCCGCCGAACGGCAGGCGCACGTCGCTCTTGACGATGGCGTTGACGAAGGCGGCACCACATTCCAGCTGCTGGGCAATCGCTTCGCCGCGCACCGGGTCGGTGGTCCAGACGCTGCCGCCCAGCCCGAAGCTGGTGTCATTGGCCACGCGCAGCGCCTCGGCCTCGTCGCCGACCCGCAGGATCGCGGCCGCCGGGCCGAACAACTCTTCGTCATAGGCCGGCATGCCGGGGGTGACGTTGTCCAGGATGGTTGCCGGGTAGCCCGCGTGCGAGCCGGCCACCGGCTCGCCACCGAGCAGCAGCGTGGCGCCCTTGGCGATGCTGTCCTGCACCTGCTTGTGGAGCTCATCGCGCAGGTCCGCGCGTGCCATCGGCGCCAGCGTGGTGGTCTCGTCCTGCGGATCGCCGTAGACGCGCTTGCCTGCCGCAGCAACGAACTTTTCCACGAACGCATCGGCGATCGCATCGACCACGATGAAGCGCTTGGCCGCGATGCAGGTCTGGCCGCTGTTGTCGAAGCGTGACTTCACCGCGGCGGCGACCGTCTTCTCGAGATCGGCATCGGCCAGCACCACGAACGCGTCGCTGCCGCCCAGTTCCATCACGCACTTCTTGAGCTGGTCACCGGCATTGGCCGCGATGGACCGCCCGGCGCGTTCGCTGCCGGTCAGGGTGACCGCCTTGATCCGCTTGTCACGCAGCACCTCGGCCGCCTGGTCGTTGTCGATGTGCAGCACATCGAACACGCCCTCGGGCAGGCCGCCGTCGCGACATACCGCCAGGATCAGGTCCGCGCACTGCGGCACGTTGCTGGCGTGCTTGAGCAGGGCCACGTTGCCGGCCATGAATGCCGGGGCGAGGAAACGGAACACCTGCCAGATCGGGAAATTCCACGGCATTACCGCGAACACGCAGCCGATCGGCTCATAGCGGACGTAGCTGCGCTGGGCCTCGGTATCGATCAGCTGCGGCTTGAGGTAATCGGCCGCGTGGTCTGCGTAGAACTCGCAGGCCTCGGCGCACTTCTCGATCTCGCCCAGCGCCTCCCCCTTGAGCTTGCCCATCTCGGTGGTCATCGCCTGCTGGATGTCGCCCTTGCGCTGGCGCAGCTGGGCGGCGATGGCACGCAGGATCGCCCCGCGCTCCTGCAGCGAGCGTGCGGCCCAGGCCGGGAACGCCTCGGCGGCAGCGGCCAGGCGCTGCTCAACCTCTTTGGCGGTGAGCAGTTCATGGCGATACGTGACCTGGCCGGTCGCGGGATTGATGATGTCAGCGGTCATCGCGGGTCTCCGAAAGTCAGACCCGCAGTGTGCGCCCGGCCACGTGATCCGGATGTTGCCGGATCAGGATGACGTTCAGCCGGGGTCCTGCAGCGCCATCTGCATGTCGCGCTGGCGACGCTTCTCCGTGCGCGCGGTGATGTACCACCCGATCACCGCCGCGATCGACACCGCCAGCACCATCAGGGTGGCCAGCGCATTGATCTCCGGCTTGATGCCCATCCGCACCGAGGAGAACACCTTCATCGGCAGGGTGGTCGAGTTCGGCCCCGCCACGAAGCTGGCGATCACCACGTCATCCAGCGACAGCGTGAATGCCAGCAGCCAGCCGGCCACCAGCGCCGGTGCGATGATCGGCAGGGTGATCTGGAAGAACACCTTCAGCCGGCTCGCACCGAGATCCATCGCGGCCTCCTCCAGCGAGCGGTCCAGCTCCTGCAGGCGCGAAGACACCACGACGGTCACGAAGGACAACGTGAAGGTGACATGCGCGATCCAGATGCTGGTCACGCCGCGGCTGGGAAAGCCCGGGATGCCGCCCATCGCCACCAGCAGGGTCATCAGCGAGAAGCCCAGGATCACTTCCGGCATCACCAGCGGCGCGGTGATCAACGCCCCGAACAGCGTCTTGCCCGGGAAGCGGCGCATGCGGGTCATCACCATCGCCGCCATCGTGCCGAGCACGGTGGCCGCACAGGCGGTCCAGAACGCGACCTTGAGGCTGATCCAGAGCGCATCCAGGATCTGCCGGTTGTTGAACAGTTCGCCGTACCAGCGTGTGGAGAAACCCGACCAGACCGTGGCCAGCTTGGAGGCGTTGAAGGAGTACACCATCAACAACAGGATCGGCAGGTACAGGAAGGCGAAGCCGAGCCCGAGCAGGCTCCAGCCCAGCCAGCGGTTGCTGCGTACCATGCTCATGCCAGCTTTCCTTCCAGCTCGCGCTGCTGCATGCGGTTGAACAGCAGGATCGGCACCAGCAGCAGGGCCAGCATCACGATCGCCACCGCCGAGGCCGTCGGCCAGTCGCGGTTGTTGAAGAACTCGCCCCACAGCACGCGCCCGATCATCAGCGTGTCCGGCCCGCCCAGCATTTCCGGGATCACGAATTCACCCACGGCCGGAATCATCACCAGCATGCAGCCGGCGATGATGCCGGTGCGCGACAGCGGCAACGTGATCCGCAGGAAGGCCTGCCACGGCTTGGCGCCCAAATCGTAGGCGGCTTCGAGCAGGCGGTTGTCCAGCTTGACCAGGTTGGCGTACAGCGGCAGCACCATGAACGGCAGATAGCAGTACACGATGCCGATGTAGGCCGCAGTCGGGGTGTACAGGATCTGCAGCGGCGCATCGATCACGCCGATCTTGAGCAGCAGCTGGTTGAGCAGGCCGTTGCGGTCGAGGATGCCGATCCAGGCGTACACGCGGATCAGGAACGAGGTCCACGAGGGCAGCACCACCAGCATCATCGCCACGTTGCGCGCGGCCGGACTCATCCGCGAGATCACGTAGGCCATCGGGTAGCCGATCAGCAGGGTGAGCAGGGTCGAGATCACCGCGATCTTGATCGAGCTCAGGTAGGCCAGCAGATACTGGTTGTCCTTGACCAGGGCCGCGTAGCTGCCGAGGTTGAGCTTGAGCGAGAAGGCGCCGTCCACGTACTCCAGCAGCCAGGTGTACGGCGGCGAGCCGACCTGGGTGCGCGCGAAGGAGATCATCAGGATGATTACGAACGGCACCGCGAAGAACAGCAGCAGCCACAGGTACGGCGCGGCGATCACGCCGGCGCGCGTGCCCGGGAGCCAGCGCTTCCAGCCGGTCGCGCTCATGAGGTCAGCACCACGCCGTCGTTGTCGCGCCAGTGCACCCACACGGTGTCACCCCAGGTCAGGCCATCGCTGGCCCAGCGCTGCGAGTTGGCGAAGTTGGACAGCACCTTGGCCCCGCTCGGCAGGCGCACGTGGAACACCGAGTGACTGCCGAAATAGGCGATCTCCTCGATCACGCCCTGGGCCTTGTTGGTGTCGCCGGCCGGCTCGTCCTTGCCGATCATCACCTTCTCCGGCCGCAGCGCGAACGCCACTGGCTGGCCTTCGTAGCCGGTGATGCCGTGGGCGACGTAGATCGGCGCGGGGAACAGCGGCGTGCGCACGGTGACGTACTCGGGAAGGTCTTCATCCAGCACGCCGTCGAACAGGTTCACCGAGCCGATGAACTCGGCCACGAAGCGGTTGGCCGGCTGCTCGTAGATTTCATCCGGCTTGCCGACCTGCTGGATCCAGCCGGCGTCCATCACCGCGATCCGGGTGGCCATGGTCATGGCCTCTTCCTGATCGTGGGTGACCATCACGCAGGTCACCCCGGTGGTCTCGATGATGTTGACCAGCTCCAGCTGCATCTGCGAGCGCAGCTTCTTGTCGAGCGCGCCCATCGGCTCATCCAGCAACAGCAGCTTCGGACCCTTGGCCAGCGACCGCGCCAGCGCCACGCGCTGCTGCTGGCCACCGGACAGCTGGTGCGGTCTGCGCTTGGCCAGCTTGCCCAGCTGCACCAGCTCCAGCATTTCGCCGACGCGGCGGTTGATCGCATCGCGGGCCATGCCGTCCTGCTTCAGGCCGAAGGCGATGTTCTGCTCCACCGTCATGTGCGGAAACAACGCATAGGACTGGAACATCATGTTGATCGGGCGCTGGTACGGCGGCAGCGCGTTGATGCGCTGGCCGTCCAGGTCGATGGTGCCCTGGGTGGGCGTCTCGAAACCGCCCAAGCAGCGCAGCAGCGTGGATTTGCCGCTGCCGGAGCCACCGAGCAGCGCGAAGATTTCGCCCTTGCGCACGTCCAGGGTGACGTCATCGAGCGCGACGAAGCCGTCGAACTCCTTGCGCAGCGCGCGGATGGACAGGTAGCCCGGTTCGTCAGTGGGCGCTATGGAGGCGAGCTCCAACTGAGCGTCAAGGGGCATAAGGAACTCCAGAGGAATGGGCTACAGGCCAGGTCATTTTAACGCTGATATCCATGACGCGAGGGGACGGGACGTACTCCTAAGCGCTTGTAGGCAGCAGAGAAATCATCCGCCCCAGCAGCCAGACGCCGCGCGGGAATCGGACAGGCAAAGGCCCTGAAATATGACAAACCCAAAGAACAAAGGAGTCCGCCGAAAAATAGAAACAACCGTGCCGAAGGAACGAAAGCGAAAAACACCGACTAAAGCATCCCGCCCAGAATGACCAGCAAATTCACAAAATTAAGAAATAGATTTGACTAATATTCTGAAATCGTGCAAAACGACGGAGGCAAACTCAATCCCAAGGAAGGCCTCCATGCGAAACTTGAGAAAGATCCTACTCCCCATCCTGCTCGCTGCAGCAACGACCCAGGCAAACGCAGAAGTGTTGATCGGCGTCCAGCAGGAGCGCTCTGTTGGCGCCGAGCACGCCAAGCTTACGATAGTCTATGAAAACAAAGGATCCAGTTCCGTTTCGATCCCCTTCAACAGCATTCCAAACACGCTAAAAGATGGCCGCCTTTTGAGCGACTCGTTCCAAATTAGAGCCATCGATGGAACCACGCCAGCTTACCGAGGAATAAATGTCAACCTGACACAGGACGCACGCAGAGAGGTTGTGGTACTGGCCCCCGGAGAAAACAAAACAGTAACCATTGATATCTCTGCAAGTTATGATCTCCGCTCCGGCATGACGTATCGCATTTCGCCGCCCGGCGTACGCTACCAAGAAAACAAGTCCACCTCAACGACACCCCGTCAAGAGGGGGCGAGAAATTACATTTACGCGCCCGCTCCCTTCATCGACATTGTTGCCCCGAAAGGGGAATCAAGAGCGACACCGCAATCAGGACAAGCACGTAAAATCACTTCGGCTGCAACAAGGTGCGCACCAGATAAGCTTCGCGTGATCAACGAAGCCATGCCAGTGGCGCGAAAGCTCGCAGCTGATGCAAAAAGCTATCTTGATTCGCTCTACGGCTTTGAAGAGACCGAAACTTCGATAATAGCCACCTTCAGACAGACCCCAAGATACACGAGTTGGTTTGGCATCCATGGCAACCCAAACATTGTCAATCCCGTAAACATCACAGTACGTGAAATTATCGGTGCAACCGCCACAAGATTTGGAATGCTGCAACAACCATCTTGCGAGTGCCCCACTGAAATCGTCAACCGAGTCAATGCGTGGACGACCCCAGGCATCAACTACCTGATCAACTACTGCCCAAACTTCTTCTCACTGCCAAATGACGTACATAGCGAGAGCGGCTCAAAAGCAGTAACCATCTATCATGAGATTTCTCATTTTGACGATTTTCTGGCGAAAGGGACGGACGATTACGATGCCAACTTCGCGCTACCGTCTGAAGCAAGCGATTTAGCGAGAACCGATCGAGATCTTGCCGCAGAGCACTCATATGGACTGGAGTACTTTGCCAAGAACGCATTTTCGGAAGAATAACGCCCCTCTCCACGGCTCAAGATTCGAACAAGCCGTCGTCGGATTCGCCACAGATAGGCGTCCTCGCACAAGAGAAAGGACGCACCCCGTTAGCCACCAACGTCAGCGCCCGGTCTTCACCTCGGTCCACAGCCGGGTATAGAGCTTGTCGACCTCGGGCGTGTTGATCGAATAGGTGAACATCTTCGCCGCCACATCGGCCGGCGGGTAGATGGTCGGGTCGGTACGGATCGCTTCGTCCACCAGCGGCGTGGCCGTGGTCACCGGGTTGGCGTAGTGGATGAAGTTGGTGTTGGCCGCGGCGACCTTCGGCTCCAGCAGGTAGTTGATGAAGGCATAGGCGGCCTCCGGGTGCTTGGCATCCTTGGGGATGGCCAGCATGTCGAACCACTGCGGGGCGCCTTCGCGCGGGATCGAGTACGCCACGGTCACGCCGTTGGAGGCCTCGGCCGCGCGGTCACGGGCCTGGATGATGTCACCGGACCAGCCCACGACCAGGCAGGTACCGCCGTTGGCCAGCGAGCCCACGTACTGCGAGGAGTGGAAGTTCTGCACGTACGGGCGGATGGTCTTGAGCAGCGCGGCGGCCTTCTCCAGCGTGGCCGGATCCTGGCTGTGCGGATCCTCGCCCAGGTAATGCAGCGCGATCGGGATCATGTCCGACGGCGTATCCAGGATCGTGATCCCGCAGTCCTTCATCTTGGCGATGTTTTCGGGCTTGAAGATCAGGTCCCAGCTGTTGGCGATCTCGGTGCTGCCACCGAAGCGCTGCTTGAGCAGCTCCACGTTGTAGCCGATGCCGGTGGTGCCGATCATGTACGGCACGCCGTATTCGTTGCCGGGATCCTGCTGCGCGATACGCTTCATCACGCTCGGATCGAGATTGGCCAGGTTCGGGATCTTGCTCTTGTCCAGCGGCAGGAACACGCCGGCCTTGATCTGGCGGCCGAAGAAGTTCAGCGTCGGCACGACCACGTCGTACCCGCTGTTGCCGGCCAGCAGCTTGGTTTCGACCATCTCATCGCTGTCGAACACGTCATAGGTCACCTTGGTGCCGGTGGCCTTCTCGAAATTCGGGATGGTGTCTTCCGCGATGTAATCGCTATAGTTGTAGACGTTCAGCACCTTGGCGTCGTCCTGCTTGTCACCGCCGCCACAGGCGGTCAGCACGGATACGGCAATGCCGAGGGTGAGGATTCGCAGCTTCATCGGACTCTCCACAGGTCAGGTGCGAGTTGGGGGGGAACCGGCCAGACCGGCGCAACGGGTGCCAGCCTACCGGGCATGTCCCCATTTTCCCAGCACACGGCCCTCACGGCCATGCCGGATGGGGCGCCTCGGGTCAGACGTTGAGCAGCAGGAACTCGCGCTCCCAGGAGCTGATCACCCGGAAAAACGTCTCGTATTCCTTGCGCTTGACCGACACATAGGCGCGGCAGAAGCGCTCGCCGAGCATCTCGCGCAGCTCCGGGCAGCCTTCCAGCCCGTCCAGCGCCTCACCCAGCGAGCGCGGCAGGTCGTAGCCGAGCTCCTTGGCGCTGCCGCTGATCGGCGCGGTCGGCGAGCCCTGCTCGCGGATGCCGAGCAGCCCGGCGGCCAGGGTCGCGGCGATCGCGAGGTAGGGGTTGGCGTCCGAACCGGCGAACCGGCTTTCCACCCGCATGTTTTCCGGCGTGTCCAGCGGCACCCGCAGCCCGCAGGTGCGGTTGTCGAAGCCCCAGTGCACGTTGCTGGGCGAGACTTCGCCGAACATCAGCCGGCGGTAGGAGTTGACGTTCGGCGCGAAGAACGCCATCGCGGCCGGCACGTATTTCTGCAGGCCGGCCAGGTAGTGGCCGAACAGCGGGCTGAAATCCTCACCGCCATGCTCGCCGGTGAACACATTGCTGCCATCGCTGATCTTCAGCAGGCTCTGGTGGATGTGCATCGCACTGCCTGGCTCGTTCTCCATCGGCTTGGCCAGGAACGTGGCATAGATGCCGTGGCGCATCGCCGATTCGCGCATGGTGCGCTTGAACAGGAACACCTGGTCGGCCAGGTCCATCGCGTTGGCGTGGGTGAAGTTGACCTCCAACTGCGCCGCGCCGGATTCGTGGATCAGCGTGTCCACGTCCAGCTTCATCGCATCGCAGTAGTCGTACATCAGATCGAGGATCGGATCGAACTCGTTGACCGCATCGATGGAGTAGGACTGGCGCGCCGTCTCCGGTCGCCCGGAGCGGCCGGCCGGCGGCAGCAGCGGGAAGTCCGGATCGGTGTTCTTCTGGACCAGGAAGAACTCGAGCTCCGGTGCCACCACCGGGCGCAGGCCCAGTTCGGCATAGGCATTGAGGACGCGACGCAGCACGTTGCGCGGGGCCAGCTCATGCGGCTCGCCGGTCTTGGTGAAACAGTCATGGATGACCTGCGCGGTCGGATCGGTCGCCCACGGCACCATGCGGACGGTGTCGGCATCGGGGCGCAGGATCATGTCCGAATCCGAGGGGGAAGTCAGCTCGTAATAGTCGTCCGGGAATTCGCCGGTGACCGTCGTGGCGAAGATGCCTTCCGGCAGGCGCGTGCCGTAATCGTGCGAGAACTTGTCGGCCGGAATGATCTTGCCGCGGGCATTGCCGGTGATGTCCGGCACCAGGCACTCCACCTCGGTGATCCGCCGGTCCTTGAGCCAGCGCAGCAGCGTGCTCTCCTGCGGAACAGGCTTGGGGGCGGCGGCTTTGCGCGAACGCGTTCGGGTGGTCATGACCGGTCTGCTGTAAGGGAGTTGCGGCGACAAGCATCGCCGAAGGCATGGAAAATACTGTGATAGAACGGATTGTCGGCCACCCGCCACTCCGGATGCCACTGCACCCCGAGCACGAAACGATGCGTGGTGCTGCGCGCGGCCTCGATCAGGCCGTCCTCGGCGACGGCCTCGATCTGCAGCCCCTCGGCCAAGCGATCGACGCCCTGCCCGTGCACGGAATTGACCCGCGCCGACGATGCCCCGGCCCAACCGGCCAGCCAACCGCCGTCGGACAGTCGGATGTCATGTGCAGGACCATACTGCACCTCGACGGGCGCGTCCGGATCTTCACGATGATCGCTCATCCCCGGTATCTCGTGCACACGCGGATGCAGGCTGCCGCCCAAGGCCACGTTCAACTCCTGGAAACCGCGGCAGATCGCCAGCACCGGCAGGTCGCGCGCCAGCGCTTCGTGCAGGAGCGACAGCGCATTCGCATCGCGTGCCGGATCGTGGCGATTGCCCGGCCAGCTCGGCGGACCGGCATACAGATGCGGCTCGATGTTGCTCACCGCGCCGGTCAGAAGCACGCCCTGCAGGCGATCCAGCCAATGCGCGGCCGGCAACGGCGGCTGCAGGCTGGGCAGCAGCACCGGCGTGACGCCGGCCGCCTCGACCAGCGCGCGGAGGTACTTCTCACCCGCCGCCGCGAAGCAGTGATGGCCCAGCATCGTGCTGTCGGTGGGCAGGCCGACCCAGGGGGGCGAGACCATGCGTCATGCTCGGATGACCTGCGGCCACGTTACCCCTGCGCGCAGACCCCGCGCAACACGCGGCCCCGCCGGCGAAGCGCGACCCATCACATGCCGGCGGCAAAGGCTGCGACAGACTGCGTGCTGTTCCGCGCGTCGGTTGCTGGCATCCTCTGTCCATGATTGTCGTCCTCACCTTTTTCCGCCGGTGCCCGGCGTGACCGCCGCCGGCGAAGCGCACGCGCCAAGCTGGTACGCCGACAGCGTGCCTGGCACGCCACTGCGTGCGCCGCTGGCCGGCGACCTGAACGCCGATGTCTGCGTGCTCGGCGCCGGCTACACCGGACTCTCCGCCGCCCTGACCCTGGCCGAGCGCGGCTATCGCGTCGTGCTGCTGGAGGCCCATCGTGTCGGCTGGGGCGCCTCCGGCCGCAACGGCGGCCAGGCGATCGTCGGCTACGGCTGCGAAGTGGATACGCTGGAGCATCTGGTCGGCGCCGAGGACGCGCGGGCGCTGTTCGCGTTTTCACGCGACGGCATGCGCCTGCTGCGCGACCGCATCGCCCGCCACCAGATCGACTGCGACTGGCGTGACGGCCATGCCAGCGTGCCGATCAAACCCCGCCAGGAGCGCATGCTGCGTGCCGGGCTGATCGATCTGGCCCAGCGCTACGACTATCCCCTGGAGTGGTGGGACCGCGCGCAGTTGCGCGGACAGCTGGACAGCCCGCGCTACCGCGGGGCCATGTTCGATCCCCACAGCGGCCACCTGCATCCGCTGGCCTATGCGCAAGGCCTGGCGCGCGCGGCCGAGGGGGCCGGGGCGGTGATCCACGAACAGTCGCCGGTCCTGCAGCTGATCCGAGGGCCACGGCCGCAACTGCGCACCGCGCACGGCACGGTAACAGCCGACCATGTGGTGATCGCCGGCAACGCGTGGCTGGAAGGCATCGCGCCGGAGCTCGAATCACGGATCATGCCGGTGGGCACCTATATCGGCGCCAGTACGGTGCTCGGGCAGGCACGGGCGCAGTCGCTGATCCGCAACGACATGGCCGTGGCCGATGTCAGCTGGGCGCTGGACTATTTCCGGCTGAGCCGCGACCACCGCCTGCTGTTCGGCGGCCAGGCCAGCTATTCCGCCCTGCCCCCACCCGGCCTGCGCGGGGTCATGACCCGGCGCATGCGCGCGGTGTTCCCGCAGCTGGCCGATGTGGAACTGGAGTACGTCTGGGGTGGCTATGTCGACATCACCCGCAACCGCGCCCCGCACTGGGGCCGGCTGACCCCGAATGTCTATTTCGCGCAGGGCTTCTCGGGCCACGGCGTGGCGGCAGCCGGGCTCGCCGGCCAGGTCCTGGCCGAGGCCATCGCCGGGCAGGCCGAGCGCCTGGATGTGTTCGAACGCATCCCGCACCGGCCCTTCCCCGGCGGGCGCATGCTGCGGACGCCGCTGCTGGTCGCGGCGATGTCCTGGTACAAGCTGCGGGATGCGTTGTGGTGATCCCCACGTAGACACGATTGCGCCATGCCCGTTCTGCCGATACCGTCCGATCTGAACGGACGCTCGTGTCATGTCGTACCTGCCGGGGGTGTTCCGGCCGGGATGGGGAGGGGATGGTGGGACTGCAGTGGTCGAAAGAAGGTCTTCAGCTGAGTCTGCGCATACAGCCCGCGGGGCTGGTGATTGCCGTGGTGTATGCCGTCGCCTGCTGGGGTGCGCGGAAATTCTCCCTCGACCAGTTCTACCTGCCGGCCGGCGTCCGTGTCGCCGCGCTGATGGTCTGCCCACCGAGGCTGTGGCCCTACCTCCTGCTGGGCGAGTACGCCTACTTCGGGCAGATGCGGATTCCCATGATCGGCAGGTACGGCCTGGCGTGGGTGGTCCTGGGGTCGGTACTGCTCATGCCCGCCGTCGCGATGATAGTGCACCTGCATCGCAGGATGATGGCGGGCACGAGCGTCATCTGGCTGCTGTCCGTCGGCGCGTCCGCCGCCATTGTCGTCACCGCGATCAATCTCACCGGGTCGCATCTGCTGTGGCCGGTACCGCCCGCGATCCCTGTCACGAGCAGCGCAGCCCGGATGATCCTGGGTGACTTCATCGCCATCCTGACGCTTGCGTTGCCTGCACTGCTCTGGACACGGCGCCGGAGCGAACCGGAATGGTCGCGGCGCTTCGTGGTACCCACCCTGGCCGCCATCGCGCTGACCCTGTTGCTGGGCATCTCCTCCATCGTGACGCCGCCGGAGACTGGCGGTGCCAAGGCCAGTGTATTGCTGTTGATGGCCCTGCCTGCGATCGCGCTGACCTGTATGCACGGTTGGCGCGGCGCCGCCATCGGCGTTCCGCTGCTCAACCTGATCATCCACATCACGACGCCCAGCACCGGCCTTCCCGAATCCTTCGATGCGCAGACCTTCGCCACCCAGCAGAGCATGGCCGTGGTCAGCATTGCGCTTCTCGCGCTGGGCTCCAGCATCAGCCATTACCGCCAGCAATACCGTACCCGCGAGCAGGCCGAGAAAGCGGCCCTCGCGCTCGCCAGAACCTCGCAGATCTCCAGTGAGATCATCCTCAGGGAGCGTGCGCTCCACCTGCAGAGCATCGGCGAGGGAATGGATGTGTCGCTCAGCCAGGTGGTGACCTGGCTCCAGGCGCACGGACACCACGACACGGCCGCTGCGCTGCTGCACACCTCCGCACGCCATTCACGGCAGTTCCGCGAGCAGGCCAGCATGCTGTATCCCACCGCGCTGGAGCAGCTCGGCCTCTATCTGGCCCTGCAGACAGGCGGCCTCCGCGAGAGCTGGGAACGATCGGACCGCATGGCCCAGCCACGCCTGGCGGGCGACCCATGTCGATTGAGCGTGGACGTGCAGCTGGCCGCCTATCGCACGTTGAGCGACGCGGTGGCCCTGCTGCTTGGGCACGAGACCGGGCAGCTCCGGGTGCATGTGCGCTGCGGCCGGGTCCGGCAGCAGCGCGGGATCGTGATCGTGGTGGCCCTGCTCGACAGCGACCGCCACCTTTCGCAGACGACGGCGGCACTGGCGCGCGAGCGGCTGGCGGCTCGCGCACTGCCCTACGGCGGCGCAGTACGTTGCCGCCACAATCGCGTCAGCATCCTGCTGACCGAGACCGCCCTGCCTGCCTCCCGATGGAGCGATGCGCTGCTGCGCACGGGCGCCGCGTAGGGGCCGCTGCGCGTCGACCTAAAGTTGCGTGTGAAACCGCCGCTATCTGTCCCGACCCACTCGGAACCGAGCGTACGCCTCATGCCGGCACTGTTGCAGGGCGCTGACCTCAGCGACCCCGGTGATGCCCTGCCCCAGCGGATCCTGCTGGTGGAAAACTCGCGCACGTTCACCAGCATGCTGCGCGAGGCGATCGAGCAGCGGCTGGAGCTGCCGGTCTCGGTCGCGACCAGCCTGGCCGAAGCCGGGCGGCTGCTCGATGAAGAAGAGGGCTGGTTCCTGGTCCTGACCGGGCTGGTCCTGGCCGATGGCGACCGCGATACCGTGGTCGATTACTTCCTGTCGCGCGGGCTGCCCACGGTGGTGGTCAGCGGCGTCTACGACGAAGACCTGCGCAAGCGCGTGCTGCAGCAGCAGATCATCGATTACGTACTCAAGAACACGCCCGGCAGCATCGACTACCTGGTGTGGCTGGTGCAGCGGCTGGAGCGCAACCGGCGCATCGCCGCCCTGGTGGTGGACGACTCGATGTCGGCGCGGATGTACGCCGCCTCGCTGCTGCGCATGTACGGGCACGACGTCTACGAGGCCGCCGACGGTGCCGAGGGGCTCAAGGCGATCGAGGCCCATCCGGCGATCCGGCTGGCCGTGGTCGACCAGGAAATGCCCGGCATGGAGGGCGTGGAGTTCACCCGCCGCCTGCGCACGATGCGCTCCCGCGACAAACTGGCGGTGATCGGCATTTCCGGCAACACCGATCCATCGCTGATCCCGCGTTTCCTCAAGAACGGCGCCAACGACTTCCTGCGCAAGCCCTTCTCGCGCGAAGAGTTCTTCTGCCGCGTCTCGCAGAACGTGGATCAGCTTGAGCTGATCGGCACCCTGCAGGACCTGGCCACCCGTGATTTCCTGACCGGCCTGCCCAACCGCCGGTGTTTCCTGGAGCAGAGCCAGCGCCAGCTGCCGCAGCTGCACCTGGACGGTGAACAGGTCGCGGTGGCGATGATCGACATCGACCACTTCAAGCACATCAACGATACGCATGGGCATGAGGCCGGTGACGATGCGCTGCGCGCGGTCGCGGCGGCGGTCGCCCAGCACGCCCGCCAGGACGACCTGGTCGCACGCTTCGGTGGCGAGGAGTTCTGCCTGCTGGTGCCGGGCCTGGACCAGGAGGCAGCGCTGGTCTACTTCGACGAACTGCGCCAGACGATCGCCGCGCTGGAGGTCGATCTGGGCCATACCACCCTGCGCATGACGGTCAGCATCGGACTGTGCTGCCTGCGCCCGCAACGCGATTCGCTGCACCGGCTGATCTCCGAGGCCGACCGGCAGCTGTACCTGGCCAAGGCGGCGGGCCGCAACCGGGTCCACTGCGCCACCGTGGCCACCGGCCCACGCCAGCGCGAGCCCGCCCTGGCGCCTTGATCGAGATCAACGCGGCCCCGGCCGCGACTGCCTAGAGTCGCCCCCAGTTGAACAGCGCGGGGAACGCACCATGGCACTTCTGGTCTGGCAGGACGATCTGAACATCGGCATCGATGTCATCGATCACCAGCACATGCGCATCGTGGAGATGCTCAACCACCTGCACGTCGCCCAGAAGAGCCTGGAGCGGCTGGCCGTGGCCGAAGTGATCGACGAGCTGGTGGACTACACGATGTCCCACTTCGCCTTTGAAGAAGAGCTGATGGAGGAAGCCGGCTACCCGTTCTGCGCGGCGCACAAGCGCGTGCATGAGATCTTCGGCAAGCGCGTGGGCGAGTACCGGCTGCGCTTCCAGGCGGGCGAAGACGTCACCGAAGAGCTGCGCACGATGCTGTCGCGCTGGCTGTTCAACCACATCCGTGGCGATGACAAGGCCTACGCGCCGCAGGTCAAGCAGCACCTCAACCAGTTCGCGCGCGACCACCAGCAGGGCAGCTGGCTGGGACGCACGCTCAAGCGCTTCTTCCGCTGATCAGCGCCCGCGCCGGCCCATCGCCAGCAGCGCCACGATGGTGATCAGCGCGGTCACGCACAGGTAGTAGCCCACCGCCACCAGGCCGTAGCGTTCGGCCAGCCAGGTGGCCACGTACGGCGCCGGTGCGGCACCGAGGATGCCGGCGAGGTTGAACGAGAGCGAGGCGCCGGTATAGCGCACCTGGACCGGATAGATCTCGGCCAGGAAGGTGCCGCAGGGCCCATACGTCAGCCCCATCAGGAACAGGCCCAGCGCCAGGAAGCCCAGCACCAGCCATGGGCTGTCCGCCTGGAACAGTGGCGCGAACACCACGCCGAAGGCGAGGATCAGGCCACTGGCGACGATCATGGTGCGGCGCGTGCCCCAGCGGTCGCCGTACAGCGCGGAAATCGGAATGCCCGCCGCGAAGAACAGGATGCCGACCATCTGCAGCAGCAGGAACTGCTCACGCGAATACCCCAGCACGGTGGTGCCGTGGCCCAGCGTGAACACCGTCATCAGGTAGAACAGCACGAAGGTGGCGAATGCCCCGAGGGTGCCCAGCACCAGGGTCAGCGGATGCTCGCGCAGCACCGTCAACATCGGCAGCTTGACCCGTTCGTTGCGGTCCAGCGCGGCCTGGAACTGCGGGGTCTCGTGGATGTTCAGGCGTACCCACAGGCCGATGCCGACCAGCAGCGAGCTGGCCAGGAATGGCACGCGCCACCCCCATTGCAGGAAGTCGGCCTCGCTCATCGCGCGCCCGAGCAGCAGGAAGATGCCGGCCGAGAGCAGGAAGCCCAGCGGCGCGCCCAGCTGCGGGAACATGCCATACCACGCCCGTTTGCCGGGCGGTGCGTTCTCGGTGGCCAGCAGCACCGCGCCGCCCCACTCCCCGCCCAGCCCCAGGCCCTGACCGAACCGGCACAGCGCCAGCAGCGCCGGCGCCACCAGGCCGATGCTGGCATGCGTGGGCAGCAGGCCGATCGCCACGGTCGAGATGCCCATCGTGAGCAGCGCCGCGACCAGGGTGGCCTTGCGCCCGATGCGGTCGCCATAGTGGCCGAACACCGCCGAGCCGACCGGCCGCGCGATGAACGCGACGGCGAAGGTCGCCAGCGACTGCAGCATCGCTGCCCCGTCGCTGCTCTCCGGGAAGAACAGGTGCGGAAACACCAGCACCGCCGCCGTGGCGTAGATGTAGAAATCGAAAAACTCGATAGTGGTGCCGATCAGGCTCGCCAGCAGGATGCGGCGGGGGGAGTTCACGACAGGGGCGACAGCAGGTGTGGACATCGGGTACGCAGGAATAGGCAGCTGCCGGATTCTGCCACGCCCACCCCGGGCCTGCCGCGATGGTTGCAGACGAGACTGTCAGGCTGTGACCGGGTCGGCGACCTGCGCATCGGGCAGGAACTTCCCCTGCACCGCCCGGTCTCACGGCGGTCACCCCACCAGGACGGTCCCGGATGTCTGCCTCAAGGAAGAGTGCCACCGCCTCGCGCTGGACACAGCCGACCGCCATCGCCGTCGTGATCGTGGTGCACGGACTGATGCTGGGCGTGCTGCTGCGTTCACCGGCCCCCAGTGCCGTCGCTGATGAAGCGCGCCTCGCGCTGTACTGGTTGCCGAAGCCATTGCCTGCACCGGTTCCCCCGCCCTCGACCGCCCCCCTGCCCTCCCCGGTGCAGGCCGCGGCATCGCGGCGCCTGCCTGCGCCCGTCGCGACCACGCCGACCCCCGCATCGCACGCCGCCGTGGATCCACTGGCCCTGCCCGTGCAGCTGGACCTGAGCGTGCCGTCGTCGCTGACCGGCAGCGGCATCGACGCCGCGTCACTGGTGCCGCGCGTGCTGGGCGACCGGGAGGTCCACCCGGCGTTCCAGCCCCGGCGCGAGCGCTTCCGCATGAAGGCGGGAATGACGCCGGAGCAGATCGTACAGGGCATCTTCCAGCTGATCGGCGCCTGGCCCCCAGGCTACATGGTGGACCAGTGCAGACTCACCCGGCAGCAGATCGATTACCTGCGCAACGCCGTGGACGAGATGGATCGCGATCTGCTGCGCGAGTCGCTGATCCGCCACAGCCAGGCCTGCTGAGGTGCCTCATCCGCCCAGATGGATCCAGGTCGCCTTGAGCTCGGTGTATTTGTCGAAGGCGTGCAGGGATTTGTCGCGTCCGATGCCGGACTGCTTGTAGCCACCGAACGGCGCGGTCATGTCGCCGCCGTCCCATTGGTTGACCCAGACACTGCCCGCACGCAGCCCGCGGGCCACGCGGTGCGCACGCCCCAGGTCGCGCGTCCACACACCGGCGGCCAGGCCATAGATCGAGTCGTTCGCCAGGCGCAACGCGTCCTCTTCGTGATCGAAGGTCAGCACCGACAGCACCGGCCCGAAGATTTCCTCGCGGGCGATGGTGTGCTGCGGATCGACGTCATCGAATACCGTCGGCTCCACATAGCTGCCGCCCGGCACCACCTCGCGCCGTTTGCCGCCCAACAGCAGGCGCGCGCCCTCGGCCTCGCCGCGTGCCACGTAGTCCAGCACGCGGCCCGCGTGCGCCTCATCGACCAGGGCGCCCATCGCGGCGTCCGGCTCGAACGGATGCTGCGGCTGCATGTGCCGGCCCTGTGCGAGCACCCGCGCCACGAAGGCATCCTTGATCGAGCGCTGGACCAGCAGGCGCGAGCCTGCCGTGCACACCTCGCCCTGGTTGTAGAAGATGGCGGTGGCGGCGGCCTGCGCGGCCTTGTCCAGATCCGGCGCGTCGGCGAACACCAGGTTGGGGCTCTTGCCACCGCACTCCAGCCAGGTGCGCTTGAGATTCGATTTACCCGCGCACTGCAGCAACCGGCGACCGACGGCGGTGGAGCCGGTGAAGGCCAGCGCATCCACGTCCATGTGCAGCGCCAGCGGTTCGCCGGTGCGCTCGCCATGGCCCGGCAGCACATTGAACACGCCATCGGGCACCCCGGCTTCGGCGACCAGCGCAGCGAGGCGGATCGCGCTCAATGGCGACCGTTCGGACGGTTTGAGCACGATCGAGTTACCCGCCGCCAGGGCGGGCGCAATCTTCCACGCAGCCATCAGCAGCGGGAAATTCCACGGCACGATCACCGCGACCACGCCGACCGGCTCGCGGGTGATCAGGCCCAGTGTGTCCAGCGCGGTAGGGGCGACCTCGCCGTACACCTTGTCGACCGCCTCGGCCGTCCAGCGCAGGCAGCGCAGCACCCCGGCCAGGTCCCCTTGGCGCGCGTCGCGCACCGGCTTGCCCATGTCCAGGGTTTCCAGCAAGGCGAGTTCGTCGGCGTGCCGTTCAACGAGATCGGCCAGCCGCAGCAGCACCTGCTTGCGGTGCGACGGTGCGGCCCGCGACCAGTCCCCTGCGTCGAAACTGCGCCGCGTCGCCGCGACCGCACGGTCGACATCCACGGTATCGGCGTCGGCCACCTGCACCAGCACGCGGCCGTCGATCGGGCTGATGCAGTCGTAGCGCGCGCCGCTGGCGGCATCGACATACCGCCCATCGATGAAGGCCTGGCCCTGGAAGGCCAGTGCATCGGCCTGGCGCTGCCAGTCGTCACGGGTGCGTGCGGTGGTCATGGGCGTCATCCTCGCGGTGTCATTCGGGTAAGGCGGTTATACCCGCCGCCGTCACGGGATGACGTGAGGCGGGTGCGATAAAGTCGTGACCATCGCGCCCCTGCGGAGTGCCTCATGCCTCGTCCCGAATCGTCGTTGTCGACCCTGGCCAGCCAAGCGCCTGCGGACCTGGACGCGTACTGGATGCCGTTCACCGCCAACCGCCAGTTCAAGGCCTCCCCGCGCCTGCTGGTCCGCGCCGAGGGCATGTACTACCACGACGTCGACGACCGCGCGATCCTGGATGGCGCGGCGGGACTGTGGTGCTGCAACGCGGGGCATGCGCGACCGCGGATCGTGCAGGCGATCCAGCAGCAGGCCGCCACGCTGGATTTCGCGCCGCCCTTCCAGATGGGCTCGCCGCTGCCCTTCGTGCTGGCCCAGCGCTTGGCCGCGCTGGCGCCGGGCAGCTTGAACCATGCCTTCTTCACCAATTCCGGTTCCGAAGCAGTCGACACCGCGATGAAGATCGCGCTGGCCTACCATCGCCTGCGCGGCGAGGGCCACCGCACCCGCTTCATCGGCCGCGAGAAGGCGTATCACGGCGTCGGCTTCGGCGGCCTGTCGATCGGCGGCCTGCCCAACAACCGCAAGAGCTTCGGGCCGTTGCTGGCGGGCAGCGATTTCCTGCGTCACACGCTCGACCTGCAGCGCAATGCCTTCAGTGCCGGCCTGCCGCGCCACGGCGCCGAGCTTGCCGAGGATCTGGAGCGGCTGATCGCTCTGCACGATGCGTCCACCATCGCGGCGGTGTTCGTCGAGCCGATCGCCGGCTCAGCCGGCGTGATCCTGCCGGCGCCGGGCTACCTGCAGCGCCTGCGCGAGATCTGCGACCAGCACGGCATCCTGCTGGTGTTCGATGAGGTCATCACCGGCTTCGGCCGGGTCGGCAATGCCTTCGCCGCGCAGCGCTTCGGGGTTACCCCGGATCTGCTGACCCTGGCCAAGGGCCTGACCAACGGCGCAGTGCCGATGGGGGCGGTGCTGGCCAGCGATGCGATCCACGGTGCCTTCATGCAGGGTCCGCCGGCCGCGATCGAGTTCTTCCATGGCTATACGTATTCCGGTCATCCGCTGGCCTGTGCGGCCGCCCTGGCTGCCCTGGATACCTACGCCGACGAGCATCTGTTCGAGCGTGCCCTCGAGCTGGGCGACTACTGGCAGGAACGGCTGCACAGCCTGCGCGGGCTGCCGCATGTGATCGACATCCGCAACTTCGGGCTGATCGGCGCGGTCGAGCTGATGCCCCGCAAGGATGCCCCGGGCGCCCGCGGCTACGAGGTGTTCGAGCGCTGCTTCCGCGACGGCCAGCTGCTGGTGCGCTGCACCGGCGATGTGATCGCACTGTCGCCGCCGCTGATCCTGGAGCGCAGCCACATCGACCGGATCGTGGACGTGCTGGGCGAGATGATCCGCGCCACTGGCTGAGCCTGAATCCATCGGCGACGACGGCGGCCGCCGCGATCCTTACAATGGTCGGTCACGTTTCGCTCGCGTACCGGATTGCATGGACATTGTCGTCAAAGAAGAACTCAAGGCCTACATCGACCCGCTGACCCCGGACGAGCACGACGCCCTGGAGCGCAGCATCCTCGCCGAGGGCTGCCGCGATGCGCTGGTGCTGTGGGGGGAGGTGCTGGTGGACGGCCACAACCGCTACGGCATCTGCCAGAAACACGGCCTGCCGTTCCAGACGATCCAGAACACCCGGTTCCAATCGATGGACGACGTCCACCTGTGGATGATCGAACAGCACCTGGGCCGCCGCAGCGTCTCCGATTTCCAGCGCGGCGTGCTGGCGCTGCGCAAGCGCGACATCCTGGCCGAGCGCCACCGCGCCGACCAGGCCCAGCTTCAGAAGGAAAGCGACGGCGAGATCAGCGGCCCGGCCGATGCCGGTGACGAGGACAGCCCGCCGTGGGCCGCCGCGCCGAAGGTCAGCCGCGCCGACATGGCCCGCGAAGCGCGCCTGAGCAGCAGCCAGGTGACGATGATCGAGCGTATCCACAAGCAGGCCGCGCCTGAGCTGGTGGAAGCGGTCAAGACCGGGGTGATCTCGATCAGTGCCGCGGCCGCCGTGGCCGACCTGCCGGAAGACGAACAGCGCGCCGCGGCCGCCGCCGGCAAGGACGAGCTCAAGCAGGCCGCCAAGCGCGTGCGCGAGTCCAAGCGCAAGCCGCGCAAGCCGGCCCAGGAGGTGCTGCACAGCGCCGATGGCGACGCCGAGATCGACCCCAACCGCGCCGCCGAGATCGCCGATGCGCTCAACGCACTGGGCGAAGGCCCGGCCGAGCTGCGCCAGCGCATCATCGCGCTGACCCTGGAGAACGACACCCTGCGCCAGCAGCTGGCCGCGCTGCGCAAGCAGGTGCAGGACAGCGAGATGGCCGACGCCTGATCCGGTGTAGTGCCGGCCGGTGGCCGGCAACGCGAACAACCTTCGGATGGGGGTGCGTGGTTGCCGGCCAGCGGCCGGCACTACCGGGGCTTCGGCGCGGGGTGTCTGGTTGCCGGCCAGCGGCCGGCACTACCTGTTGCTCATGCCGGGGTCGTTAGACTGCCGGAATGACGCCGATCTCCCCGCCCGACCCGCGCCGCGCCCAGCTGCGCCGCCTCAAACTGATCGCCCTGGCCATGCTGGTGGCGATGCTGGCCGGCTTCGCGGTCAGCCACTGGCACGGCGAACGCGGCATCTGGGCCTGGGTCTCGGCCTTCTGCGAAGCCGCTGCGGTCGGTGCGTTGGCCGACTGGTTCGCGGTGGTCGCGCTGTTCCGGCGGCCGCTTGGCCTGCCGATCCCGCATACCGCCATCATCCCGCGCAGCAAGGACCGCATTGCCGACAGCCTGGCGTTGTTCGTGCGCGACCAGTTCCTGGAACCGCAGGCGCTGCTGGCGAGGCTGCAGGTGTTCGATCCGGCCAGCCGCCTCGGCAGCTGGCTCGCCGAACCCGCACGCGCCCGCATGCTGGCCGACATGGCGCGCGGCTGGGCGCTGCAGGCGCTGGATTTCCTCGATGAGGCCGCGGTCCGGCGCAGCATCCAGGGCTTCGTGATCCAGCAGCTGCGCCAGTGGAACGCGGCCGCCACCGCCGGTGAACTGCTCGGCCTGCTGACCGCCGACAACCGCCACCAGCGCGTGCTGGATGAAGGCCTGACCCGGATCAGTGAGTGGCTGGGCAACGAGAAGGTCAAAGACCGCGCCTCCACGCTGATCGTGGGCTACATCCAGCGCGAGTGGCCCAAGCTGGCCAGCACGGTCAACTGGGTCAAACCGATCGACGAGATCGGTGACACCCTGGCCGAGCGACTGGCGCACGCGGTGCTGGAAGAACTGCAGCAGATCCTGGCCCAGCCCGAGCATCCGCTGCGCCGCGATTACGAAACCTGGCTGAGCGACTACATCCAGCGCCTGCGCGAAGACCCGGCCCTGGCCGAGAAAGTGGAGCAGCTCAAGCAGCAGGTGATCGACCACCCGGCCGTGCAGGAGTACGTGCAGGGCCTGTGGGCGCGCATCCACGCCAGCCTGCGTGCCGACCTGGCCAGCGAGGACTCTGCGCTCGCCGGCCATCTGCGCCGCAGCCTGGCCTCCGTGGGTGAGGCGCTGCAGGCCGACCCTTCGCTGCGCGAGGCGCTCAACCAGCACCTGATGGACGGTGCCGAGCGCCTGACCACCCGGCTGCGCAGCGGCGTGACCGAGCACATCGCGCAGACGGTCAAGAGCTGGGACGAACGCCACCTGGTCGAGCAGCTGGAACTGAGCGTTGGCCGCGACCTGCAGTTCATCCGCTTCAACGGCACCCTGGTGGGTGGTCTGATCGGCGTGATCCTGCACGCGCTGACGGTGTGGTTCCACTGGTAGCCCGACCCGCGTCGGGCCTGCCGCCGGACGCTGGCGAGGTCACCGCCAGCGTCGTCGGGTGCCTCAGCCGGCGACCGCGCGTACCGCCGCCACCAGTGCGTCCATCTGCGCCGGCGTGCTGAAGATCCCCGGCGTCACCCGCAGGCAGGCGCCGGAGGCCAACCCCTCGCGCGGCACCACGAACACGCCTGACTGCTTCACCATCCGCTGCGAGGTGGCGGTGTTGTCGCGCATCGTGGTCTGCCCGCGCAGCCGGAACGAGGTGATCGCACTGGACAGCCGCGGGTCGTCCGAGCCCAGAAGCTGGATGCGTGCGTCGCCGCGCAACGCGTCCATCCACTGATTGCGCAGGCGCAGCAGGCGCGCACGCTTGTTGGCCACGCCGATGCGCTCGTGCAGGTCCAGTGCGACCGGTAGCGCCATGTACGCCGCGAAGTTGACCGTGCCGGTGTGCACGCGGGTGCGGATGTCGTCGTGGTCCTGCTCGCCCATGTACGGATCCAGATCACGCACCCGTCCGCGGCGGACATACAGCGCGCCGACACCGACCGGCGCGCCGATCCACTTGTGCAGGTTGATCCCGATGAAATCCACGCCCAGCGCGCGCAGCGGCGTATCCACCTGGCCGATGCCATGCGCCGCATCGAGCACCACCTCCACGCCGGCCGCCCGGGCCAGCGCGGCGATCTCGGCCACCGGCAGCAGCATCCCGTTGCGGTGGTTGACGTGGGTCAGCAGGAGCAGGCGCACGCGCGGGTTGGCGGCCAGCGCGCGGCGGTAGGTCTCCACGATGCTCTCATGGTCGAACGGCTCGGGCAGCGTGATCGCCACCGGCTGCACACCGCGCCGCGCCTGCAGCCACTGCATCGCGCTGATCATGCTGTCGTAGTCGGTGTCCGCGTACATCACCGCATCGCCCGGTGACAGCCCGCGGTAGCTGCCGATCAGCACCTGCATCGCTTCCGTCGCACCGCGAGTGAGCACGATCTCGTCGGTCTCCACCCCCAGCACCTGCGCCAGGCGCACGCGGGCCTGTTCGAACAGCGGCGGGAACGCCAGGCGCCCGAACCAGGCGTTGCCGGCATTCACCGTGGCAGTGGCCTGCTGGTAGGCCTGCAGCACCGGGCGCGCCATCGCGCCCCAGTAGCCGTTGTCCAGCATCACGACCTCATCGGTGAGGTCGTACAGCGCGCGGACCTGCGCCCACCAGGTTTCGTCGGCGGCAAGCTCTGTGGGCGTACGCGTGCCCACTGCCGGCAGCGCCATCGGTTCAGCACCCATGGCGGTCGTGCCGGAAAGTACCGTGGCGACCGGCAGGGCCAGTGCGCCACGCAGCAGAGAGCGTCGTTGCCGGTCCATCAGTAGCGGATCCGGTATTCGGCGTAGAGGTTGCGGCCGTCGGTGTCATACGGCGCGTTCCGCGAATAGATCAGGCCGCGACTGGCCTGGAAGCTGGCCTCGTCCGGGTAGCGGTCGAACAGGTTGTCCGCGCCGATCCGCAGCGTCTGCTGCTCGGTGACAGTCCAGCTCACGGCCAGATCGACGAAGCTCATCGCCCCGAAGCGCTGGAAGATGTCGCCGGTGGCATTGCCCGAAGAGTCTGTCCATGCCCCGTAGTATCGCAGCTTGCCGAGCACGCTGAAGCGGCCCCACGCGTAGGTGCTGCCGAGGGTGGCCTTCTGCCGCGGCAGGCGCTCTTCGAAGATGCGGCGCTGGCTTTCATTGGTGGCCACGCCGGTGGCACCGCTGTCCACCTGGGTCTGGTTGTAGTTGTAGCCCAGCGTGGTGCTCAGTCGTCCCGCGCCGAGTGCGGTGGTGTGGCTGGCGACCACGTCGACACCGCGCGTGGTGGTATCGAAATCGTTGGTGTAGAAACTCACCGAGGTGTACGCCAGCGGGTTGGGCACGCCGGCCGGCACCGCGAACGAGGCCGACTGGCTGAAGCGGTCGGTGACCTTGATGTCGTACAGGTCTACCGAGCCGGAGAAGCCCAGGTCGTTCTTCCAGGTCAGGCCGAGTGAGGCGGTGCGCGACTGCTCCGGCTTGAGCGGCTGGGCACCGAGCTGGATCGCGAGCGGATCGCTGGGCGACAGGCGGCCGGTGGTGAACACCTGCAGGGTCACGGTGTCCAGACCCTGCTGGGTGCTCTGCGTATAGAGCTGGCCCGGGGTCGGCGCACGGAAGCCGGTGGAGACTGAGCCGCGCACCGCCAGGTCCGGGGTGAACTCGAAGCGGCTGGAGAGCTTGCCGTCCACGCTTTCACCAAAGGCGGAGAAGTGCTCGTAACGGGTCGCCGCGCCGACGGTCCAGCGTGCCGTCAACGGGGCTTCGACATCGATATAGGCCGCGCGGCTGCGCTGGCTCCAGCGCCCGGCATTGGCCGTACTGAAACCCGGCGCACCGTTGGCACCACCGGCCAGGCCGGTGACCGCCCCCGGGCCGATCGCATAGGACGCCGGATCACCGGCATTCACCCCGTAGGTTTCCTCGCGCGTCTCCGCGCCGAAGGCGATGTTGATCGGCGCGTCCAGCGCGCTGACCGGCAGCGAATAGACGATATCCGCGTTGAGGTTCTTCTCTTCCTGCGAGAGGCGCCCAAGGTAGAACGAGGTGGGGCTGTCCGGGCCAAGCGAGGCGTTGATCGAATTGCCCAGCGTGTAGTCGATGCGGTTGCGCCCATAGGAGCCGCTCACATCCCAGCGCCAGCGCTCGCCCCAGTAGCCACGCAGACCGAGCACGCCCTGCAGGTCGTCCTGCTCGTTGCCGTATTTCGGGCTGAAGCCGGTCGGGTACAGGCTGCGCGCATCCCAGCCGGGGAACACGCCGCTGCGGTTGTAGACCGAAGCGGTGCCATCGGGATTGCGCCAGTTGAAATCACTGACGCCTTCGCTGTGCCCGTACAGACCGAAGCCGTAAAGGTCGACGCTGTCGTTCAAGGCCAGGGCGAGGTTGAAGCCGAAATGGCGGTTCTCCAGGTCCGGCTGGCCCCAGCGCTGCACCGGATCGGGCACGACCAGATCCGGATGCGCGTTCTGGAAGGCGATCGCATCGGCGCGCTGGCGGCTGCGCGAGGTGGCATCGGACTTGTCCCAGTCTGCGAACAGCGACAGGCTGCCCTTGTCGCCCAGTGCAAAGCCGTGGCGGCCGCCGATCTTGCGGCCGGTGCCATCGCCCTCGCTGTATTCGGAGAGGCCCAGCGACAGCTCACCCCCGACGCGATCATCCAGGATGATGTTGATCACGCCGGCGATGGCATCCGAGCCGTACTGCGCCGACGCACCGTCGCGCAGCACTTCGATGCGCTGGATCGCATGCACCGGAATCTGGGCCAGGTCCGGGCCCTGCGCACCGCGTGCACCGAGCAGCGCAGAGCGGTGGAAGCGCCGGCCGTTGACCAGCACCAGGGTCTGGTCTGGCGAGAGGCCACGCAGCGTGGCCGGCCGCACGAACACCAGGCCGTCGTTCATCGGCATGCGTTGCACCACGAACGACGGCACCAGCTGCGCCAGCACATCGTTGAGGTCGGACGATTCGATCGCCTGGATCTCTTCCTGCGAGAACACGTCCACCGGGGCCAGCGTGTCGAACTGCGTGCGGTTGCTGCCGCGCGTGCCGGTGACGATCATCGTGTCCAGGGTGGCGGGGGCCGCGGCGTTCCCTGCCGGGGCGGCCTCGGCGCGCGCATCGGCGGCCGTGGCGAAGGTAAGGACGGACAGCACCGCAACAGCAAGGGCACAACGATTCACTGACGACTCCGCGAACGAACAGATGGGGGATGCCGTGACGGCGTGTCACGACATCCTCACAGTCTGTTGACGCGATATTGCCCGGCCGTGACACACAGGCGACGGTCTGCAGCCCACCGGACGTAGCCAAGCGCACGGCGTTTAGCCGGTCTCGACACCACCCTGACGCTTGTCTAACTAAATGATAATGCCTATCATTCACCAATCCGCTGTGCGCCTGGCCGATTGGCGCACCGAGGCCCTGCGCTTTCCCGCGCGACGGTCCCGTGTACCTCCCATGATCCGTGGTTCCTCGCACCGCCTTCTGCCTTTGGCAGCGTCGCTGCGCGCGCGTGCTGCCGATTCTCACACTGGAAGGGATGGCCACTATTCTTCATCACCGGCTGCGGCCGGTGATGCCCGTTTCCCCGATCGATCAGCAGGTTTCCGTGGACAGCACGCCGAACGCCAGCGCCAGGTTCAACCGTCTTGGTTCTTTCTTCACCCGCCCCTGGCTGGGTGTGTTGTCACGCTCGCTCGCCGCGATCTTCGGCGGCTACGCACTGGCCGCCACCTGCTCGATGTTCTTCGCCGTCGCCCTGCCGATCGCGCGTGGCCAGGCCGTGCTGACCGGCATGCTGGTGGCGATCGTGCTGTGCGCCTGCGCGGCGTTGTGGGCGTTCGCCACCCGCACCGCCCTGCGCGCCTGGGTCGGGATCCTGGTTCCCACCGTGCTGTTCTGGGTGGGCACCCGCCTGCTGCAGGGGGCCGCATGAAAAATGGATTCCGCCAGTCGATGGCCTGGCTGCACACCTGGACCGGCCTGCTGGTCGGCTGGCTGCTGCTGCTGATTTTCATGGCCGGCACCGCCAGCTATTACCGCGAAGAGATCAGCCGCTGGATGCGCCCGGAACTGCCGCGCAGCAGCGTCACCGCCGACGTGGCCGCCGAACGTGCGCTGACCTTCCTGCAGCACAAGGCCCCGCAGGCCGAGAGCTGGAACGTCACCCTGCCCGACCCGCGCAACCCGGCGATGCGCATGTTCTGGCGCAACCCCGAATCGATGGTCAAGCCACCGGTGGAAGGCGAGCGCCGCCGGCGCGGCGGTGGCCGCTTCGGCGATGCCACCGTCGATCCGAACACCGGCGAGGAGATCGCCGCGCGCGAGACCCGCGGTGGCGACTTCTTCTACCGCCTGCATTTCGACCTGCACTACATCCCGGTGTACTGGGCGCGTTACCTGGTGGGGTTCTGCGCGATGTTCATGCTGGTGGCGATCATCACCGGCGTGATCACGCACAAGAAAATCTTCAAGGACTTCTTCACCTTCCGTCCGGAAAAGGGCCTGCGTTCGTGGCTGGATTTCCACAACGTCAGCGCGGTGATGGCCCTGCCGTACCACGCGATGATCACCTACACCGGCATCGTCACCTTGATGTTCATGTACCTGCCGTGGGGCGTGAGCGTGGCCTACCCCAAGGATGAGGAGGCGTTCTTCAGCGAGGCCTTCGCGCGCCTGGCCGAGATCGAGACCCCCGCCGAGGGACGCGCCACGCCGCTGCCGATCCAGCAGCTGCTGGACAGCGCCCGCGCCGAATGGAAGGGCGCGGACGTGGCCGGCTTCACCCTGTATCACCCGGGCGCGGCCAACGCGATCGTGGACATCACCCAGCGCGATGGAAAGCGCCTGTCGGTGGATACGCCGTCGCTGCGTTTCAATGCCATCACCGGCCAGTTGATCGAGGCCAGCCCGGCCTCGGGCGGCGCGACCCAGACCCGCGGCGTGATGTACGGCCTGCACCTGGCCCGCTTCGCGGATTGGGGCCTGCGCGCCCTGTTCTTCCTGTCCGGGCTGATCGGCTGCCTGATGGTCGCCAGCGGCGTGGTCCTGTGGGCGGTCAAGGAGCGGCCCAAGCACGCCAAGTCCGGCAGGACCGGCTTCGGCCTGCGCCTGGTCGACGCGCTCAACATCGGCGCGGTGGCCGGCCTGCCGATCGCGTTCGCGACCTACTTCCTGGCCAACCGGCTGCTGCCCGTACACATGGCCGAGCGTTCCGATGCCGAGGTCAATGCCTTCTTCTATGCCTGGGCCGCTGCCTTGCTGGCCGGCTTCGTCTGGCCGAAGCGGATGATGTGGACCTGGCAGCTGTATCTGGGTGGCATGCTGTTCGCCCTGATCCCGGTGGTCAACGCACTCACCACGCATGCGCATCTGGGCGTCACCCTGCGCACCGGTGACTGGGTGCTGGCCGGGTTCGACCTGACCATGCTCGCCTTCGGCGCGATGCTGGCCTACTGCGGCCATCGCATGCAGCGCTGGCAGCCCCCGCTGAGCGCGGCCGAAAAGAAGCGTCGCCAGCAGGCGGCCGCGGCGGAGGCCACGGCATGATGCTGCTCGCGATCACGCTGACCTTCTCGGCGTTCACGGCGCTGTCGCTGGCCATGGACAAACACCAGCTGGACCTGCATGGCAAAGCCGGCGCCAGCGCATCCCGTATGCGGGTGTGGCGCTGGGTAGGCTGGGCGCTGCTGACCGTCGCATTCGCGCTGTGCGTGCTGGACCACGGCTGGGCGATCGGCCCGGTGCTGTGGCTGGGCGCGCTGACGATCAGCGGGGTGCTGATCGCGTTCGGGCTGTATCCGTACCGCCCGCGCTGGATCGCGCCGCTGGCATGGGCGTTGCCGGTGGTGGGGCTGGCGCTGGCGCTCATCGGGCGCTGAGGGAGCAGCCACGCATGGCGTGGCTCTACCTTCAGGTCGATCTCTGCGGTGCGCCCGCCGCACCCCCAGGTGCGTCGCCGCATCGCGATCGCCGCTCAGGGCACCAGTGAGAACATGTGCGCTGCGGCAGGACGGTCGTCGATGACCAGTCGGTTGCGCGCCACGCCCTCGCGCAGGGCGCCGGACTTCACCGCCACCCGTTCGCTGGCGAGGTTGCCCACGGCCACGACGATCTCCACCCGATGCAGGCCCAGCGGCCCGAATGCCTGGACGGCCAGCGCCTGCACGACGCGGGGCGCGACACCCTGGCCGCGACACGCCTGCCGGACCCAGTACCCCAGGTTGCAGAACCGGGGGTCGGCCTGGATCTTGTTCAGTCCCGCGCCGCCAACGAAGGCGGCGGTGTCACGGTCGAATACCCCGTACTCGCAGGCCGTGCCTGCCGCCCAGCCGTCCCGGCAGGCCTGGAACCACTGCAGCGCCTGCTCGACGCTGTAGTCGACCGAGCTCCACGGCATCCAGCGCCGCATACCCTCGGCCGATTCACGCACCGCCGCTGCGAACGCGGCGGCGTCGGCATCCTCGAACGGCCGCAGCAGCAGCCCGTCGGCGTGGAGTTGGCTGTCGTCCATGCCAGCCCCTTCCCGTCAGGCGCCGTAGCGGCGCAGTTCCCACGCGCGGTGGATGCGCGGGTTGCGTTCGAAGTCGGCACCGATGGTCTCGGGCGAAATCTCCTTGCACTCCGCGAATTCCTTGATCGCTTCGTCGTCCAGCTTGAAGCGGCGGAAGTTGTTGGAGAAATACAGCACGCCTTCCGGGCTCAGGCGCGCCACGGCCGCGCGCAGCAGGCGCACGTGTTCGCGCTGGATGTCGAAATCATCGGCTCGGGCCGAGTTGGAGAACGTCGGCGGATCGCAGAAGATCACGTCGAAGCGGTGACGCTCCGCCTCCAGCCACGCCAGGGCATCGGCCTGGATCAACTGGTGCTGGCTGCCACCCTTGCCGTTCAAGGCCAGGTTGTCGGCGCACCACTGCAGGTAGGTACCGGACAGATCCACGCTGGTGGTGGTCGCGGCACCGGCCACGGCGGCCTGCACGGAGGCGACGCCGGTGTAGCAGAACAGGTTGAGGAAACGCTTGTCCTGGGCTTCCTGTGCCATGTGCCAGCGCAGCGGGCGATGGTCCAGGAACAGGCCGGTATCCAGATAGTCGAACAGGTTCACGCGCAGCAGGGCATCGTTCTCGCGCACCAGCACGAACTCGCCGCGCTGCTCGAAACGACCGTACTTGCTGCCGCCCTTGCCACGCTCGCGCGACTTCAGCGCGACCTGCTCGGCCGGCACCTGGAAGACCTCACGCGCGGCCGACAACAGCTCGTTGCGACGACGACGCACATCGACATCCGGAATGGTCGCCGGGGCCGCGTACTCCTGCACATGCAGGAAGGTACGGCGGGCACCGCCGTCTTCTTCGTAGACATCGATGGCGGCCGCGTACTCGGGCAGATCGGCATCGTAGACGCGGTAGCAGGTGATGCTCTCGCGCGTCCGCCACGTCTTGAACTTCTTGATGTTCTTGCGCAGGCGGTTGGCCACCATCTGCGCGCCTTCGCTGAGCTCGCGCGGCTGGCCGGTGTTCTCGCGCTGCGGCACCGCGATCGGGTCGCAGACAATCAGCGCGCACTCGATGGCGCCGTTGAACAGCTGGTACTTCTTGTTGGCGCGCAGGCCGGTGGCGAAAGCCAGGTCGGCGCTGCCGCACAGCAGGCTGGCACGCCACTGCGGCACCGCGCGCTTGAGCGCGTCGCCGAGGCGGCGGTACAGCAGGGCATCGGCGGCCAGGCGCTCGTCGTAGGGCGGATTGCAGACGACGCAGCCGGTTTCCTGCAGCGGCACCTGGACATCGGCCACGTCGCGCACGCCGAACCAGATTGCGTGCGAGACACCGGCGGTCTCGGCATTTTCCTTGGCTGCGCGGATCGCATGCGGATCGATGTCGCTGCCGTGGATGACCTGCTTGAGCGCACCGCGGCCGGCTTCCTCGCGCGTGCGCGCTTCGGCCATCAAGGTGTTCCAGCTCTCGCGGTCAAAGCCCAGCCAGCGGCTCGGCGGAATGCTGCCGTGGCGCTGCAGGCCCGGGGCGACGTCGGCGGCCATCAGCGCGCCCTCGATCAGCAGCGTGCCGCTGCCGCACATCGGGTCGAGCAGGCCACCGCCTTCACTGTGGATCTTCGGCCAGTTGGCGCGCAGCAGTACGGCAGCGGCCAGGTTTTCCTTCAGCGGCGCCTCGTTCTGCGCCATGCGCCAGCCGCGGCGATGCATCGGGCCACCGCCCAGATCGATCGAGATCGTGGCCCGGCCCTTGCGCAGCGACAGGTTGATCCGCACGTCCGGGAACTCCACGTTCACCGACGGCCGTTCCAGGCCCTGCGCGCGCAGGCTGTCGACCACGCCATCCTTGACCCGCTGCGCGGCGAAGCGCGCGTGGGTGATCTCGGTACCGGACACATGTGCGTCCACCGACAGGGTCAGCTCGGGGCTGATGTGCTGCTCCCACGCCATCGCCGAGACGCCCTGGTAGAGCGAGCCCTCGTCCGGGCACTCGAACTCGGCCAGCGGCCACAGCACCCGGCTGGCCAGGCGCGACCACAGCACCACGCGCTGTGCCTGCGCCAGCTCGCCCTCGGCGTTGACGCCGGAAATGGTGGCGGTGGCCTTGTCCAGGCCGAACGCCAACAGTTCGTCGGCGAGCAAATACTCCAGGCCCTTGGCGCAGGAAACAAAGAATTTCACGGAATCGGTATCGCAGGTCAGCGGAGAGGGGGTGCCCACGGGCACGGCAAGCAGCCGGGCACGGAGCCCGGGTGGCCATTGTACGTGACGTGGGCGGGATCGCCCGGTTACAGCGAGGCCAGCAATTCCTCGAACGCCCGGCAGGAGGCCTCGACGTGGTCGGTCAGCCGGTGCCCGTCATCCACCATCAGCAGGCGGGCCGAGCGGGCCTGGGCCCAGGCGATCACCTCGGCCGGCGGGATCAGCTCGTCGTGCCAGGCATGCACCACACTGGTCGGCACGCGGGCGGCGTCCAGGGCCGGCATCGGCCCCATCCGGGTCGGCGGCACCATCAGGAACAGGCCACGGACCGGTACCTGCAGCGAGGCGATGGCTGAAATGTAAGACCCCAGGCTGGAGCCGGCCAGCACCACCGGGCCCTCGGCGGCACGGGTGGCGGCGAGGGTGACCAGGCGCTGCAGGCGGGCCCGCACGTCGCCCAGACTGCTGACCTCGCGCTGGGCGTCCAGGTCGGTGTAGTCGGGGCGCTCGTGGGTCCAGCCCAGGCGTTCGGCCACCTCGGCCAGGGCGGTCACCTTGATCGCGTCGGGGCCACTTTCAAAGCCGTGGGAGAGGATGCAGTGGCCGCGGCTCATGCGCGTACCGCGCGGGAATCGATAGGAGCGTTCATGCCCAAATGCTAGCATCGCCGCATGCCCGACCGCGCCCCGCCCGCCATCGAAGCACAGCCCCTGCCCTACCAGGACAGGCTGCTGCCGCGCACGCACGACGAGATCGATCTGGTGGTCATCCACTGCACCGAACTGCCTGACCTGGCCATGGCGCGCGCCTACGGCGAACGGGTGCTGTATGAAAGCGGCACCGGCAACAGCGGCCACTACTACATCGACCGCGACGGACGCATCGTCCAGTACGTGGCGCTGGACCGCGTCGCGCATCAGGTCAGCGGCTTCAATCCGCGCTCGATCGGCATCGAGCTGGTCAACACCGGGCGTTACCCGCACTGGTGGGATTCCCGGCACCAGGCGATGGACGAGCCCTACCCCGATCTGCAGATCGCGGCCCTGATCGATCTGCTGCAGCATCTGTGCGGGACGCTCCCGGCGCTGGCACATATCGCCGGGCATGAGTGGCTGGATACGCGCGAGGAAGTGGCCAGCGATGATCCGGAGCGGCGCGTGCCACGCAAGCGCGATCCGGGTCCGTTGTTCCCGTGGCCGCGCGTGCTGGCGGCAGTGCCGTTGCAGGAACTGCGTGGCTGAGAGGGTGTGCCGACCAACGGTCGGCACCTACCGCGCCATTGGCCGTGGCCGTCATCGTGGCCCGTGATCAGCCGGTGGCGACGGGACGCGAAGGGTCGCTGACCCAGCCGCTCCACGAATCCGCATAGATCCGCGCACCTTCCAGCCCCGCGACGTCCATCGCCAGCAGCAGGTGGCAGGCGGTGACGCCGGAGCCGCACATCAACACCACCTCGTCCGGCGCGTGGGTGCCGATCAGCGGCTGCAGCGCCGCGCGCAGATCGTCCGCAGGGCGCAGCCGCCCGTCGTGCACGTTCAACGCGAAGGGACGATTCACCGCGCCGGGCACGTGGCCGGCGACCGGATCCAACGGTTCCACTTCGCCACGGAAGCGTTCACCGGCCCGCGCATCGATCAGCCAGCCCGGCGCGTGCTTCAATCGCGCCTGCACCTCCTCCACCGAGGCGATCCGGCTGCGGTCGAAACGACCGGGGTACGGCGGCAACGGGGACACCTGCGGCAGCGTCGCCGTCACCGGCAAACCAGCCGCCTGCCAGGCGGCGAAGCCACCATCGAGCACCTGCACGTGCGCATGTCCGATCAGCCGCAGCAGCCACCACAGGCGCGCGGCGGCCATGCTGCCGTCGCCGGCGTCGTAGACCACGACCCGGGTCTGCGGCCCGATGCCCCACTCGCCCAGGCGCGCGGCGAACGCATCGCTGTCCGGCAGCGGGTGACGGCCATGGCCGGTGCGGCCGAGATCGGACAGATCCCGGTTGAGATCGGCGTACAGCGCACCGGGCAGATGGGCCTGCGCGTACAGCTGCGCGCCGGACTGCGGGTCGGCAAGCGAGAAACGCGCATCCACCACCCGCAGCGGCGGGGCGGCACTGGCCGTCGCCCGTGCATCCATCAGGCGCGTGGCGCCCTCATCCAGGGCTTTGGCGAGAGCGGTGACATCGATCAGTGGCGTGGTCATGCGGTCTGCTCCAGGCGGCGACGCAGGTTGTAGAGAATGGCGGCGGTGGCGCCCCAGATCCGCTGCCCGGGCCAGCCGTATTCGAGCACGTGGCGGATGCGCCCGCGATGGTCGATCTCGACGTGGTGCAGGTTGGCCGGATCCATCAGGTAGGACAGCGGCACTTCGAAGACTTCCGCGACCTCCCCCGGTTCGGGTACGGCCACGAACGCGGGATCGATCACCGCCACCACCGGCATGACCCGATAGCCGGTGATGGTCACGAACGGGTCGAGATACCCGAGCACCTGCACCTGGTCGTGCTTGAGCGCGATTTCCTCGTCGCTCTCGCGGATCGCGGCCGCCACGGCGTCACGGTCGTCCGGCTCCATGCGGCCGCCGGGGAAGCCGACCTGCCCCCCATGGTGGCGCAGCGTGTCGGTACGCCGGGTCAGCAGCACCTGGGCGCCACCCTCGCGCGGAATGATGCCCGCCAGCACGGCCGCTTCGACCGGCGGGCCGGGCGGCAGGAGATCGATGAGTTCGCTGCGGTTCCAGCCATCGTCCTGCGGCGGCTGGTCCAGCGGATGCAGCGCGCGCAGCAGGCGTTCGTGCTCGGCCAGCGAACCGCGCAGCGATTGACGCAGTTGTTCGCGCAGGGGCAGCGTGCGCTGCATGACGTGATGCTGTTCGGGTCGGCTCATGGTTCGCCAGCGGGTGATCTCATCCACGGTGCGCAGGCAGCCCGTGCAGATACCGGCGCGATCCAGTGCGCAGATTCCGATGCAGGGAGTGGGCGCGGCATGCGGGGATTCTTCCATCGATTGGACCGCTCAACAGTAGCGCGAATGCACGGAAACGAAAAACGCGCCGGTGTTTCTACCGGCGCGTTCTTGATGGTGCAGAAATTACTTGACGCTGACGAGCTTGATTTCGAACTGCACCGCAACGTTCGGCGGGAACGGCGTGCGCGGATCGGCACCATAGGCCTGTTCCGGCGGCAGCGTCACTTCCCACTTGGAGCCGGCCGGCATCTGCAGCAGGGCTTCACGCATGGCCTTCATTTCGACTTCGCTGACCTTGATGCCCGGGATCTGCTGGGCCGGACGCGCTTCGGCCGGACGGGTGCCGAACGGATACGGACCGGCCACTTCCAGCTGCACGGTGCTGGCCTGGGTCGGCTTGGCACCCTTGCCTGCTTCGATCACGCGGTACTGCACGCCGCTCGGAAGCGACTGCACGCCGGCCTTGGCCTTGTTGGCGGCCAGGAACTGGGTGCTCTTGGTCTTGTTCTCGGCGGCAGCCTTGTCGTACTCGGCCTTGGCGGCCTGCGCACGACCCTGCTCACGCTTCTGGAAGGCTTCGACGGCGGGCTTCAACTGCTCGGCCGTGATCGACGGCTGCTTCTTGGCGTAGGCATCCTGCAGGCCCTTCACCACCGAGTTGATGTCCAGCTGCTCGCCGCGTGCGGTGAGTTCAGCCAGGTTGTTACCGTAGTCGTAACCGAAGTAATAGCTCAGCTTGCCCTTTTCGGACGAGGTGTCCTGGGCGAAGGCATTGCCCGTCAGGGCCAGGGCCGCGACGGCGACCGCGATAGAACGCAACTTCATCAAACTTTTCTCCAGGGGTGGTAACTCAGGACGCGTTGGGCCGCCCTGAGGCGACGGGTTAGGATAGCCGCCGCAACGTTGAACCGCCACTAACGACGGAGGCTCTGACCTGACTTCGTTTCAAGAGTTCAACATCACTATTTTTTAACGTTTTCAGGAGTCCTGCCGTGGCCGACGCCCTTATCGCGATTATGGACGATGGTGCCGTACGCACCGTGACGGTCAACCGCCCGGACAAGCTCAACGCCCTCGACCGGGCCACGCTGGAAGCCCTGGATGCCGCCTTCGCCGCGGCGGCCGCCGATGCGGACGTGCGGGTGGTGGTGCTGACCGGCGCCGGTCCCAAGGCGTTCGTTGCCGGAGCCGATATCGCCGAAATGAACGGCCTGAGCGCGGTTCAGGGTCGTGATTTCTCGCTGCTGGGCCAGGGGTTGATGCGGCGCATCGAGCGGATGCCCAAGCCGGTCATCGGCAAAATCAATGGATTCGCGCTGGGGGGTGGGCTGGAGCTGGCGATGGCCTGCCACCTGCGGGTGGCCGCCGAGACCGCCAGACTCGGCCAGCCGGAGATCAATCTGGGGCTGATCCCCGGCTTCGGTGGCAGCCAGCGCCTGCTGCGTCTGTGTGGCCGCGCCGCCGCGCTGGAGCTGTGCCTGCTCGGCGCCCCGATCACGGCCGCCCGCGCCGCGCAGTTGGGGATCGTCAACGAGGTCGTCCCGGCCGCCGATCTGGATGCCCGCGTCCACGTACTGGCGTCGCAGCTGGCCTCGGCCGCGCCGCTGGCGCTGCGCGGCATCCTGGATGCCATCCACATCGGCGGCGAGTGCGCGCTGGGCGAAGGCCTGGAATACGAGAGCGCGCAGTTCGGCCTGATGTTCGCCACCGAGGACATGCGCGAAGGCACCAGCGCCTTCCTCGCGCGCCGCCCGCCGGTGTTCCAGAACCGCTGAGCCATGTCGCCTTCCGATACCGCTTCGCCGGCGCAGCTGCTGGCACTCGTGCGTGACGATCACTGGGACGCCGCGCTTGCGGCCGGCCTGATGGACTACGTCCCGCAGCCGGGCGACGAGCACCTGCTGGCCGACCATCCCGATCTGCCACAGCGCCTCCAGCACGCACAGCAGCAGCTGCAGCGCGCCTGGGATGCACGCGAACGCTACCGCCAACGCGGGCAGCGGCTTACCCGCCGCGCCGCCGAACGGGAGGCGCGCCGCGCGCCGCCTCCCACACCCGACATCCAGAAACCCGCCCTGCCCTCGGCCGCCGCCGCGATTCTCGCGCGCGCCAAGGCGAAGGCGGCCGGGCGTTTCCCCTGATGGCCACGATGAAGAAAACCGCCGCACGCAGCGCGCGCATGCCCAAGGCCGATGTGATCGAAATGTTCACCCGCCTGCGCGAGCTCAACCCGCATCCCAGGACCGAACTGGAGTACAGCTCACCCTTCGAACTGCTGGTGGCGGTGGCGCTGTCGGCGCAGGCCACCGACGTCGGGGTCAACAAGGCCACGCGCAAGCTGTTTCCTGTTGCCAACACGCCGCAGGCGATCCTCGACCTCGGCGAGGATGGCTTGAAGAAGTACATCGCCACCATCGGCCTGTACAACGCCAAGGCAAAGAACGTGATCGCCGCCTGCGCGATACTGGTCGACCAGCACGGCGGCGAGGTGCCGCGCGATCGCGCCGCACTCGAGGCATTGCCCGGCGTTGGCCGCAAGACCGCCAACGTGGTGCTCAACACCGCGTTCGGTGAACCGGTGATGGCGGTCGACACGCACATCTTCCGCGTCTCCAACCGGACCGGCCTGGCGCCGGGCAAGGACGTGCGCGCGGTGGAGGACCTGCTGGTCAAGGTGATCCCCGCCGAGTTCCTGCTCGATGCGCATCACTGGCTGATCCTGCACGGCCGCTACGTGTGCAAGGCACGCAAGCCGGACTGCCCGCAATGCGTGATCCGCGACCTGTGCCGGTTCAAGGAAAAGACCGCCGCCTGAACGGGGGCGCGATTGCCATATGGACGCAACCCGGCGGTCATCTCCGCCGGGCATAAATGGCAGCCCCTGACGCCGCTTGGGATACGGCAGATGACGGTTTGTCTGAAACTGTCACATTTACGCAATCTTCACTAATTAGCCTGCGCAGCATCTTCCCACCTGCCTGCAAGGCTCCTTCCATGAAACTGCATCGCCAACTTCTTACTGCGGCCGTGGTGGCTGCGCTGTTCGTTCCGGCCGCTCACGCTGAAGTGGCCATCGATGTGATCGGCGGTTCGGAAATCACGTTCGAGGGCCTGGTCCAGGCCGACGGCAACTGGTTCGACAACGATCTGACCGACCTCAATGGCGGCGACGCCGGCAACGGCAAGAACAGCGAGTTCGAGCTGCGCCGCGCCGAGCTGGTGCTCAAGGGCAAGGGCCCGGGCAACGTGGAATGGGTGGTGGGCTACGACGCCAAGGCCGACAAGTTCCTGGATACCAACCTGAAGTACAAGCTGGCCGGCAACGCCAACCACTTCGTGCAGTTCGGCCAGTTCAAGCAGCCCAACAGCCTGGAAGAACTGTCCAGCACCAAGAACAACGACTTCATCTCCAAGGCCACGGTCACCAATACCTATGCCGTGGCCCGCCGCCTCGGCGCGGCCTACAGCATCGGCGATGCGAACTGGTCCGTCACCGCCAGCGGCTTCGGCCGCGAACTGACCCGCAACCTGGCCCACGGCAGCGGCTACGGCGCGCGTGGTACCTGGGCCCCGATCAATGACAAGGGCCAGGTCCTGCACTTCGGCCTGAGCTACGTCGACTACGACACCGATGCGGACACCCTGCGCGTGCGCGCCCGTCCGAACGCCGACCTGGCCACCGCGCGCCTGGTCGACAGCGGCAACCTGGTCGACACCGACCGCGTCAGCACGATCGGCGCCGAGGCGATGTACATCGGCGGCCCGTTCAAGGCGCAGGCCGAGTACTACACCAGCAAGGCCAAGCGCTACTCGCACGACAACTACAGCAGCGACGGCTACTACGTCAGCGGCCTGTGGAACATCAGCGGCGAGACCTGGGGCTACAAGGGCGGCACCCCGACCACCGGCCTGCCGGACGAGCCGGGCCGCGGCATGTGGCAGCTGGGCGCGCGTTACGACCACATGGACCTCAACGACGGCAACCTGTCGGCGAATCCGGTGGCCGGTCGCCCGCCGATCGTCGATGGCGTGCTCGGCGGCAAGATGGACATCTGGACCGTGGGCGTGAACTACTACTGGCGCTCCAACACCAAGTTCGCACTGAACTACGTGATGGTGGACAGCAAGAAGTACAGCTCCACCGCCCGTACGTTCGTCAACGACGATCCGAACATCCTGGAAGCGCGCCTGCAGTTCTTCTGGTAAGCCCTGCAACACGCGTGTGACACAAAGGCGCAGCTTCGGCTGCGCCTTTTTTCGTGCCCGTGCGCGGGTATGCTGGGCGCCCTTTGCCCATGGATGGACCCGATGCGTATCGCACTCCCGCTGTTGCTGGCCGTCGCGTGCAGTGCCGCCGCCCTGCCCGCCCACGCGCAGGACTGCCACGATGCCCAAGCCGCCGCGGACGAGGCATACGTGGTGCGGGCGGACGGCGCGCTGCCCGATCGCCCCGGCTACACCCGTGACACGGCCGCCAGCGTCTGCCGGCGCTGGCCCGCGCGCCCCGAGCTGACCCTGCTGGCCACGCCCGTCTGGCGCGACGGTGGCGACAACGACTCCCGCGATGGCGATGTGGAAGTGCTGGTGATCGACTCCGACACCCTCGCCACCCGCGCATGGACGGTGCTGTCCGGCGCACTCGACAGCGATGCGGTCTTCTTCGACGGCATGCACCTGGATACCGCGCGCTACCAGCTCGCGCCGGACACCCTCGCGTTCGGCCTGCGCGTGCAGCGGCGCAATGGCTCCGGGCCCAATCCTTTCAGCGAAGAACAATTGCAGCTGCTGGCGGTGCAGGAAGACACGCTGCGCACGCTCGGCTCACCGATGGTGCTGCGTCGTTTCCAGGCCGAGTGGGACACCCGCTGCGCCGGTGAATCCACCGACGTGACGCGCACCGTGGCGGTCGGCCCGCAAGGCAGGCACGGCTTGGCCGACCTCGTCCTGCGCGAGCGCCGGGTCACCACGCACAGCTGGATGGACGGCGACACCTGCCGCGACCAGGACACGCCGGTGGAAGGCGAGCGCCATGTGCTGCGCTTCGACGGCCACCGCTACGCGGTCCCGGAGGCGTTGCAGCCGTTGTGACACCCCGCCCGGAGGGCGTGTCACGAGGTGGTCATATGACAGTCGCTGCGCTGTCATCGAACCGTTATGGAATGAGCACCGGGCGGGACACCCCGCACCTTCATCCATCCCAGGAGCCACCCCGTGATCCACGCCTTCAAGTCGCGCGCCGCCGTTGCCGTCCTCGCCGCGTCGTCCGTGTTCGCCGCCAATGCCGCCGATGTGACCGGCGCGGGCGCCTCGTTCATCTACCCGGTCATGTCCAAGTGGTCGGCCGACTACAGCACCGCGACCGGCAAGAAGGTCAACTACCAGTCCATCGGTTCCGGTGGCGGCATCGCCCAGATCAAGGCCGCGACCGTTGATTTCGGCTCCTCCGATGCCCCGCTGAAGCCGGAAGAGCTGGCGGCAGCCGGCCTGGCCCAGTTCCCGTCGGTCATCGGCGGCGTGGTCCCGGTGATCAACGTGGCCGGCATCGCGCCGGGCGCGCTGAAGCTCGACGGCCCGACCCTGGGCAACATCTTCCTCGGCAAGATCAAGACCTGGAACGACCCGGCGATCGCCGCGCTGAACCCGGGCGTCAAGCTGCCGGACGGCAAGATCACCGTCGTGCACCGCTCGGACGGTTCGGGCACCACCTTCAACTTCGTCAACTACCTCTCCAAGGTCAACCCGGAGTGGAAGACCAAGGTCGGTGAAGGCACGTCGGTCCAGTGGCCGGTCGGCATCGGCGGCAAGGGCAACGAAGGCGTCGCCGCCTACGTGAAGCAGATCAAGGGCGGCATCGGCTACGTCGAACTGTCCTACGCGCTGCAGAACAAGATGTCCTACGCCGCAATGAAGAACGCCTCGGGCAAGATCGTGCTGCCGAGCGACACCTCCTTCGCCGCCGCTGCCGCCAGCGCCGACTGGGCCAGCGCGAAGGACTTCTACCTGGTCATGACCAACGCCCCGGGCGCCGATGCGTGGCCGATCACCGCCACCAACTTCATCCTGGTCCGCAAGCAGCCCAAGAACGTCGCCAACGCCAAGGCCACCCAGGAGTTCTTCCGCTGGATCTACAAGAGCGGCGATGCCCAGGCCAAGCAGCTCGACTACGTCCCGCTGCCGGACACCCTGGTCAAGCAGATCGAGACCTACTGGTCGCAGAACCTGAAGTACTGATCGATCGACGGCGTCACCACCCACGGTGGTGACCTACCGGTAGGTACCGACCGTTGGTCGGTACGCGTCGCCCCCGACGCAATCACCGGACAGTGCAATGGCGCCGGAGGGTCCTCTCTCCCCCTTCCGGCGCCATCGGGCGCGGACCGCAAGGTTCCGCGCCTTTTTGTTGCCTGCCCCTGCGAGCCCGGCCCTTGTGCCGCAAGGCTTTGCGTGCGCCCGGTCACGGCGTCATCAAGCTGTAACAAAAACATCATTTCATAGTCGCGTCGCCGGAAAGACCGGCCCTTGTCCCGCTATGGAGTGACGCATGAAACTGCACACGGCCAGCATCGCCGCCCTTTCCCTGGCCATCGCGCTGGGTCTTTCCGCCTGCAAGCCGGGCGCTGAAGGCCAAGCCGCCGCGCCGGCCACCAACGCGCCCGCCGCCGCCCCCGCCGCGGGCGACCGCCTCACCGCCGAAATTTCCGGTGCCGGTGCCTCCTTCATCTTCCCGCTGGTGTCCAAGTGGTCGGCCGACTACAACACCGCCACCGGCGCCAAGATCAACTACCAGTCGATCGGCTCGGGTGGCGGCATCGCCCAGATCAAGGCCGGCACCGTTGATTTTGGTTCCTCCGACAAGCCGCTGAGCAGCGAAGAGCTGGCCCAGGCCGGCCTCGGCCAGTTCCCGTCGGCCATCGGCGGCGTGGTCCCGGTGGTCAACATCGACGGCCTGGAAGCCGGCAAGCTGCGCCTCAGCGGCGCCCTGCTGGCCGACATCTTCCTGGGCAAGGTCAAGACCTGGAACGACCCGGCCATCGTCGCCGCCAACCCGGGCGTCACACTGCCGGACGGCAAGATCACCCTGGTCCACCGTTCGGACGGTTCGGGCACCACCTTCAACTTCTCCAACTACCTGTCCAAGGTCAGCCCGGACTGGAAGAGCAAGGTCGGCGAAGGCACCTCGGTGCAGTGGCCGGACGGCGTGGGTGGCAAGGGCAATGAAGGCGTGGCCTCGTACGTGAAGCAGATCAAGGGCTCGATCGGCTACGTCGAACTGGCCTACGCGCTGCAGAACGGCATGCCGTATGCCTCGATGCAGAACGCCGCCGGCAACTGGGTGCAGCCGAGCGCGGAAACCTTCGCCGCTGCCGCCGCCAGCGCCGACTGGGCCAGCGCCAAGGACTTCAACCTGGTCATCACCAATGCCCCGGGCGACCAGGCATGGCCGATCACCGCCACCAACTTCATGCTGATGCACAAGCAGCCCAAGGATGCCCAGCGCAGCAAGGACACCCTGGCGTTCTTCAAGTGGGCCTTCGAGAAGGGCCAGGCCCAGGCCAACGAACTGCACTACGTGCCGCTGCCGGCCGAGCTGGTGACCCAGATCGAAGCGTACTGGACCAGCGAGTTCAAGTGAAAAAGGCAGGCCCGCGCGCGGCGCGGGCCTGACCGATCGTAGTGCCGGGCGCTGCCCGGCCGCACCACGCTCCGAACGTGATGCCGGGCAGCGCCCGGCACTACCTCTTCTCTTTTCGGGCCCCCGCCTCAGCCATGAATGCCATCGCCCAGCCTGTTCCCGCACCGTCCCTCCGCGACCTGCGTGATGCCCGCAACGACAAACTGTTCCGCTGGGTCCTGATCGCCACCGTCATCCTGGTGCTGGTCGCCCTGGCCTGCGCCGCGCTCTCGATGCTGTGGGGCGGCCGCCATGCCCTGCAGGAGCAGGGCCTGAGCTTCTTCTATTCGTCCGAATGGAATCCGGTCGAGAACAAATTCGGTGCCCTCGCACCGATCTACGGCACCCTCGTCACCGCACTGATCGCGATGGTCATCGCCGTGCCGGTGAGCTTCGGTATCGCCTTCTTCCTGACCGAGGTCGCCCCGCGCTGGCTGCGTGGCCCGGTCGGTACCGCCATCGAACTGCTGGCCGGTATCCCCTCGATCATCTACGGCATGTGGGGCCTGTTCGTGCTGGTCCCGGTGATGACCGAGTACGTCACCCCGTTCCTCAACGATCACCTCGGCACGTTGCCGATCATCGGACCGCTGTTCCAGGGCCCGCCGCTGGGCATCGGCGTGCTCACCGCCGGCTTCGTGCTGGCGATCATGGTGATCCCCTTCATCTCCTCGGTGATGCGCGAAGTGTTCCTCACCGTGCCGACCCGCCTGAAGGAATCGGCCTACGCGCTGGGCTCGACCAAGTGGGAAGTGAGCTGGGACATCGTCCTGCCCTACACCCGCTCGGCGGTGATCGGCGGCATCTTCCTCGGCCTCGGCCGCGCCCTGGGTGAAACCATGGCGGTGGCCTTCGTGATCGGCAACAGCGTGCGCCTGTCGCCCTCGCTGCTCGAGCCGGGCACCACGATTGCCGCGCTGATCGCCAACGACTTCGGCGAAGCCACTGAAACCTACCGCTCGGCGCTGCTGCTGCTCGGCTTCGTGTTGTTCCTGGTGACCTTCGTGGTGCTGGCGATCGCTCGCCTGATGCTGATGCGCCTGGCCCGCAAGGAGGGCAACTGATGTCCACCGCCAACGCCCAACCGCTCTACCTGCGCCGCCGCATCGTCAACGTGGTCGCGCTGCTGATGTCCTGCCTGACCGCACTGTTCGGCCTGTTCTTCCTCGGCTGGATCCTGTGGACGCTGGCCTCCAAGGGCCTGGCCGGGATCAACCTGGACCTGTTCACCAAGATGACCCCACCGCCGATGCAGGACGGCGGCCTGGCCAACGCCTTCTTCGGCAGCGCGGTGATGTGCGGCCTGGCCATCGCCATCGGTACGCCGCTCGGCGTGCTGGCCGGCACCTGGCTGGCCGAGTACGGCAACTTCCGCAAGACCGGCACGGTGGTCCGCTTCGTCAACGACATCCTGCTCTCGGCGCCGTCGATCGTGCTGGGCCTGTTCGTCTACACCCTGTACGTGATGCAGACCGGCGGCCAGTTCTCGGCTTTCGCCGGTGCGCTCTCGCTGGCCTTCATCGTGCTGCCGGTGGTGGTGCGTACCACCGATGAAATGCTGCGCCTGGTGCCTTCGCAGATGCGTGAAGCGGCCCTGTCGCTCGGCATCCCGCAGTGGAAGGTGACGGTGCAGGTGCTGTACCGCAGCGCCGCCGCCGGCATCGTGACCGGCATCCTGCTGGCGCTGGCCCGCATCTCCGGTGAAACCGCCCCGCTGCTGTTCACCGCCTTCGGCAACCAGTACTGGAACAGCAACGTGTTCCAGCCGATGGCCTCGGTGCCGGTGGTGATGAACCAGTTCGCCGGCAGCCCGTACGAATCCTGGCAGGTGCTGGCCTGGGCCGGCGCGCTGGTGCTGACCGTGTTCGTGCTGCTGGTCAGCCTTTCCGCGCGCGGCATCCTGCTGCGCAACCGTATCTCCCATGACTGACCTTTCCACGGACATCGCCATGAACGATCTCTCCAACGCCGTGCCGATGCAGCGCATCGTGGTCCCGGCTTCGCATGAAAGCCTGCAGACCCCGGCGCCGATCAAGCTGGCCGCACGCGGGCTGGATTTCTACTACGACAAGTTCCATGCGCTGAAGGGCATCGACCTGGAGATCCCGGAAAAGCGCGTCACCGCGCTGATCGGTCCTTCCGGGTGCGGCAAGTCCACCCTGCTGCGCATCTTCAACCGCATCTACGCGCTGTACCCCAAGCTGGAAGCGCGGGGTGAAGTGATGCTGGACGGAGAGAACATCCTCTCGCCGAAGTACCCGATGAACCGCCTGCGCAGCAAGGTCGGCATGGTGTTCCAGAAGCCGGTGCCGTTCCCGATGACCATCTTCGAGAACGTGGCCTACGGCATCCGTCACCACGAAAAGCTCTCCAAGTCGGAGATGACCGACCGCGTCGAGCAGGCCCTGCGCCAGGGCGCGCTGTGGGACGAGGTGAAGGACAAGCTCAACCAGAGCGCGCTGGGCCTGTCCGGCGGCCAGCAGCAGCGCCTGTGCATCGCCCGCGCCGTGGCCCTGCGCCCGGACGTGCTGCTGCTCGACGAGCCGACCTCCGCACTGGACCCGATCTCCACCAGCCGCATCGAGCAGCTGGTCGAGGAGCTCAAGCACGATTACACCATCGTGATCGTGACCCACAACATGCAGCAGGCCGCGCGCGTCTCCGACTACACCGCCTTTATGTACCTGGGCGACCTGATCGAACACGACCGCACCGAAGTGATCTTCTCGCAGCCCAACAAGCAGCAGACCGAGGATTACATCACCGGTCGTTTCGGTTGATCGGTGCTGTCCCCTCACCAAATGCCCCAGCCAGGCGCGGCCTGGCTCTACCCGGATCGCAGACCATGAATCTTCCCAACGACCACATCGTCAAGAGCTACGACGAAGAACAGCAGCGCCTGGTGGCCGAGATCGTGCGCATGGGCGAGATGGCCGTCGCCCAGCTGGAGGCGTCCATGGACGTCATCGAGAAGCGCGACGAGAACGCCGCCCAGCGCATCATCGCCAACGACGAGGCCATCGACCAGCTTGAGCAGCAGATCAGCCACGACGTCATGCGGCTGGCGCTGCGTGGGCCGATGGCGCGCGACCTGCGCGAGATCCTGGCCGGCCTGCGCATCCCGGCCGACATCGAACGCATCGGCGATTACGCCGCCAACGTGGCCAAGCGCTCGATCGCGCTGAGCAAGGTGCCACCGCTGCCGCAGATCCAGGGCCTGCGTGCGCTGGGCCGCCTGGCCGCCCAGCAGGTGCGTCGCGCCATCGAAGCCTACCGCGACAACGACGCCGCCGCGGCGCTGGAACTGCGCGACGACGACGCCCGCCTGGACGCGCAGTACACCGCGCTGTTCCGCGAGCTGCTGACCTACATGATGGAAGACCCGCGCAACATCACCCCGTGCACCCACCTGCTGTTCATGGCCAAGAACCTGGAGCGCGTGGGCGACCATGCCACCAACATCGCCGAGAACGTCTGGTTCCTGGTGCATGGCGAGCAGGTACTGCCGCCGCGCGAGAAGCGCGACGAGACCAGCAGCACCGATCACGTCTGAGCGCGTGCTTCAAACGCAGAAATCAGAAGCCGCTGCCTCCGGGTGGCGGTTTTTTTTTGCCTTGCTGTTGCGTTGCCATGATGGCAATCCCCCACACTTCACGAAACGTTGAATCCTGTGTGAGGATTCGATGAGCCGGGTCGGTCCACCATGGCCGCACCTGCTGCCCCCACGCAGCCATCCCGGGCCCCGGCCCATTCCAAGGAGATCCACCCGATGAGCACACCCACCAGTTCGCTGTCCCTGTTGGCAGCCACTGCGCTGGCCGCAGGCCTGGGGGTCACCGCTTCGGCATCCGCGTTGAGCATGACCGAGCTGGCCCAGGGCTATCTGGTGGCTGGCCAGGCGGCGACGAAGTCCGCCGAGGGCAAATGTGGCGAAGGCAAGTGCGGTGCGCACGGCGGCAAGGCCGGGACGAAGGCGGGCGACAAGGCCGCGACGACCGGTGCCAAGGCAGCCGAGGGCAAGTGCGGGGAAGGCAAGTGCGGTGCCGACAAGGGCAAGACCACCGACACCAAGCCCAAGGCCGCAGGCGACAAGAAGTCGGCGGAAGGCAAGTGCGGCGAAGGCAAGTGCGGTGCCAAGCACTGACGCGCTGGCCACTGGCCTGGACCGGTCGTCGCTGCCTGCGGCGGCGACCGGCCTTGGTCTGCGCCGGGCCCTGCTGCAGGACCTGCGCGATGCGCCCGCCGGCGATGTCGACTTCCTCGAGTGCGCCCCGGAAAACTGGATCGGCGTCGGCGGGCCGGCCGGCGACGCACTCGCCGAACTGGCCACGCGCTACCCGCTCACCTGCCATGGGCTGTCGCTCTCGCTGGGCAGCACCGCGCCGCTGGATACCGTGCTGCTGGAACAGGTAGGACGCTTCCTGGACCGGCACAACGTGCCGCTCTACAGCGAACACCTGAGCTACTGCAGCGATGAAGGCCACCTCTACGACCTCCTGCCGCTCCCCTTCACCGATGAGGCGGTACGCCACACCGCGGCGCGCATCGCCCGCGTGCAGGACGCGCTCGGCAGGCGCATCGCGGTGGAAAACGTGTCCTATTACCTCGCCCCGGAACCGGCCATGGACGAGCTGTCCTTCACCAACGCCGTGCTGGCCGAGGCCGATTGCGATCTGCTGCTGGACGTCAACAACGTGTACGTCAACGCCTGCAACCACGGTTACGACGCCGACACGTTCATCGCCGGGCTCCCTGCCGCGCGCATCGTCTGCCTGCATGTCGCCGGCCATCTGGACGAAGCGCCCGACCTGAAGATCGACACCCATGGCAGCGCGGTAATCGACCCGGTCTGGGACCTGCTCGCCCGTACCTATGCGCGCATCGGCGCGCGCCCGACCCTGCTGGAACGCGATTTCAATTTCCCCCCGTACGCCGAACTGCGCGGCGAACTGCATACCATCCGCCGCCTGATGGCCGCCCATGCCGGAGCCGGGCATGACTGACGCCTCTTCGCACCTGCACGCGCAGCAGAAGGCGTTCACCGCGCACCTGCGCGACCCGGACCATGTCGCCGCACCCGCCGGACTGGACGCACGCCGGCTGGGGATCTACCAGCGGCTGGTGTTCAACAGCGTGCTGGGCCTGCTCGGGACCGGCTTCCCGGTCTGCGTGCGACTGCTTGGCGAGGCGGCGTGGTCCACGTTGATCCGGCAGTTCTTCGCCCGACACCCCGCGCAGACCCCGTTGTTCACCGCACTGGCCGCCGAGTTCGTGCAGTGGTTGCAGCAACAGCCCGCGCTGCCGCACCCGGCGCTGGCCGAACTGGCCCACTACGAGTGGGTGGAAACGGCCCTGTACCAGCTCGACGCGCAGCCCCTGCCGCCCTCCCCCGGCCTGGACCCGATGTCCGCGGCGCTGCAGCGTTCGCCGCTGGCCTGGCCGCTGCTCTATCGCTGGCCGGTGCACCGGCTGGGCGCCGAGGATGCACCGGAGCATCCAGATACCGGTCCTACCGGGCTGCTGGTCCGGCGCGATCCCGATGGCCAGGTCCGCTTCGCCACGATCAGCCCGATGGCCGCGCAACTGCTGGAGCAGATCGGCCAGCATCCCGGCCACAGCGGCGCCACCTACCTTCAGCATCTCGCCGAGGCACACGGCCTGGCGGTCGATGTGCTGCGCGTGCCCGGCGCCGCCCTGCTGCGCCAATTCCATGGCAACGGGGTGATAGGCCCCGCCGCGCCCGTTTCCTGATCCCTCCCCAACGGAAAGTCCCCGATGAAGTCACCTCACCTGGTCGCGCTGCGCGACCGGCTGGACCGTGTTGCCCCGTGGTTCGCCCCGCTCGGCCTGCGCCTGCTGATGGGCTGGGAGTATTTCGAATCGGGTCGCGAAAAGCTGCGCGGCCAGAACTGGTTCGAGGACCTGCAGCAGGCCTTCCCGTTTCCGTTCGACCAGTTGCCGGCGGCCCTCAACTGGCACCTCGCCACCTGGTTCGAGCTGGTTGGCGCGGCCTGCCTGCTGCTCGGGCTGGGCACCCGCCTGGCGGCCAGCAGCCTGCTGGTGCTGACCGTGGTCGCCACCGCCGCCGTGCACTGGCCGATGCACTGGGAGGGCCTGGGCGAGCTGGCGATGGGCTATGCCATCACCGACCAGGGCTTCGGCAACTTCAAACTGCCGCTGCTGTTCATGGCCATGCTGCTGCCCCTGGCCCTCCAGGGCGCCGGCCCGCTGAGCCTGGACCACCTGCTGCGCCGCCGCGCACGCACGCCTGTCTTCGCCTGAGCACGGGGGGGCGTACAGGGCGCTCTGCTAAACTGGCGCAATGACTGACGACCTCCCCCGCTCCGACGCGCCGGCTGCTGCCGACGCACTGCCCGCTGCTGCGCAGCGCTTGATGGCAACCCGTTTCCGCGGCTTCCTGCCGGTGGCGGTGGATGTGGAGACCGGCGGATTCGACTCTGATCGCCACGCGCTGCTGGAGATCGCCGCCGTTCCGATCGAGATGGACGAAAACGGCCTGCTCTATCCCGGGCAGACCGCCAGCGCCCACGTGGTGCCGGCCGAGGGGCTGGAGATCGATCCCAAGTCGCTGGAAATCACCGGGATCATCCTGGACCACCCGTTCCGCCTGGCCAAGGTCGAGCGCGATGCGCTGGACCACATCTTCACCCCGATCCGCGCCGCGATGAAAAAGTACGGTTGCCAGCGCGCGATCCTGGTCGGGCACAACGCGCATTTCGACCTGGGCTTCGTCAACGCAGCGGTCAACCGCACCGGCCACAAGCGCAACCCGTTCCACCCCTTCAGCGTCTTCGACACGGTCACCCTGGGCGGTATCGCCTATGGCCAGACCGTGCTGGCGCGCGCGGCCACGGCGGCCGGCCTGGGCTGGGATGCCGATGAGGCGCACAGCGCGGTGTACGACACCGAACAGACCGCGAAGCTGTTCTGCAAAGTCGCCAACAGCTGGCCGCGCTAGGCGGGGCCGCTCGGGCTCAGCCGATGCTGGTCCTGTCCCTGCCTTCGCTTTTCGCGCGGTACAGCGCGCGGTCGGCGCGCTGGTAGAGCAGCATCGGGGTGCGATCAGCGGCATCGAGTTCGACCAGGCCGGCGCTGAAGGTGACCTTCAGGCCCGGAATTCCCGCCCAGTCCGGATGATCGTGGAACAGCCCGCGCAGGCGCGCGCAGACCTGCGCCGCTTCGTCCAGGCGGGTGTCGTTGAGCAGCAGCGCGAACTCCTCGCCACCGGTCCGCGCCGGCATGTCCGAGTCGCGGCAGGCCGAGGCCAGCAGGCGCGCCACTTCGACCAGCACCACGTCGCCCACCGAGTGACTGTGCTGGTCGTTCACTTCCTTGAAGTGATCGATGTCCAGCACCACCAGGCACAGCGGGTGGCGGCTGCGCTGCGAACGGGCGAAGTCACGCGCCAGCGCTTCGTCGAAGGCACGCCGGTTCGGCAACCCGGTCAGCGCGTCTTCGCGCGCCTGCCTTTCGAATGCCTCGGCCTGCACCGCCAGGCGATCGGCCAGTTCGGTCTTCTCCTGGTTCAGTGCCTGCAGGTTGACCGTCTGCGTCTGCAGATCCAGCGTGGCTTCCTTCACCATCCGCGCCAACCGCACGTTGCTGGTCTTGTAGCGGTTGATCAGGTACCGGTACAGCGCGACCAGGCCGGCCAGCAGCAGCAGCGCGGCGATCAGCTGCACGCTGCGGCGCTGCCACAGGAACGGCTCCACCGTGAACTCCCAGACCGCCTCGCTGTCGCTCCAGACACCGCCGGGGTGCGCAGCCGAGACGTGCAGCGTGTAGTCGCCCGGCGGCAGGCCGATGAACTCCACGCTGCGCTGCTGGCCGCGTTCGATCCAGCCCTTGTCCAGGCCCTCCAGGCGGGTGCGGTAGCGGATGCGCTCGGAGAGCAGATAGCTCAACCCGACATAGCTCACGCTCAGCCGGCGCCCGCCGGGAATCGAATTGTGATTGCTGCCCTGCCAATGCAGGGGCGCCCCATCGACCTGCACGTTCTCGATCACCGCCGGGGGCGCCAGGCGCTCGCGGAAGCGCTGCAGGCGCAGCGGATCGACCGTGCTCAGGCCACCGGCGGTGACCACCCAGAAGGTGCCGTCCTGGCGCAGGATCGCCGACGGACCGGAGCTGCCGTTGGCCTGCGAGTTGGCCATGCCGTCAATCTCGTTGTAATGCTCCACCTCCACCCGCGCGGCGCGGCCATCGGCGACGGCGTTGAGCATCGTCATGTCGGTGCGCAGCACGCCGCGGTTGCTGCTGATCCAGACGTTGCCGACCCGGTCGGGCACCAGCTGGAACACGGTATCCACCGGCATGCCCTGCTCCAGACCGACCCGTGCGAGCTGGCCTTCCTGGTAGCGGTACAGGCCGCGATCGGTGCTGATCCACATCGCATCGCCGATCTGCTGGAACCCGAACACACTGCGCCCGCCCCCCAGCGGCTGCAGATCGATGGACTGCACCCGTCCCCCCCGCAGCACCCGGATGCCTTCGATGGTGCCGATCCACAACGCACCGTCGTCGTCATGCGCCAGCGCGGTGATCAACCCGCCGGGCATGCCCGGAATCGCCGGCTGCTCGGCCCTGCCGGCATCGATGCGGACCACGCCTTTCTGCGTGCCGGCCCAGACCACGCCGTCGCGGTCGATGCTGATCGCACGGATGTTGCCGCCCGGCAGCCCTTCGGCCGTGCCGTAGCCACGCAGGCGCTGACCCTGTTCGTTGATCCGGAAGATGCCGTCACCGAAGGTGCCGACCCACAGCGTCCCTTCACGGTCCTGGGCCAGGCTCAGCACCGAGGGACTCTTGCCGACGTTGTTGCGCAACGGCACCGGGCTGAAGCGGCCCTGCGCGTCGCGCCGGTCCAGCCCGCTGGCGCTGCCGATCCAGAGCTGGCGCTGGCGATCCTCGAACACCGTCCGCACGTAGTCGCCGCTGAGGCCGTCGCGCTCGGTGAAGCTGCTGAACAACGTTTCGCGCAGCCGGTACAGGCCGCCGTTGGCGCCGACCCAGATGCTGCCCTCGGCATCTTCGCGCAGGCTGACCACGCGCCCGCCCGGCAGTGAGAGCCCCGTCGGCAGCCGCTCCAGGCCATGCCGCGACAACCGCAGCAGACCTTGATTCTCGGTGCCCAGCCACAGGTCGCCATGGCGGTCCTGCAGCATTGCAGTGATGTGGGTCACGCCGGGCAGGCGGTGCTGCAGCAGCGGCGCGCCGTCCTGCATGCGGTAGATGCGCTCGCCGGCCACCACCCACATCACCCCGTCGGGCCCCCGATACGGCCAGACCAGCCCACGCCCGAGCCCCCAGCTGTCCGGCGCGCGGCGCAGCACGCCGTCGGTATCGCGCACCACCAGCCCGTCCAGGGTGCCGACCCAGACGCGGTCCTGCGCATCCACCACCAGCTTGGTGAAACTCATCGCCATCGGCACGTCGGCCGGCGGCTTCTGATAATCGAAGTTTCCATCGGGCCCAAGGCTGCCGATGCCCTTGCCTTCATACAGCAGCCACAGGCGTCCATGGCTGTCCATCTGCATGGCCTGGATCAGCACCTGCGGGGTGTCGGCACGGTGCTCCCAGACCTGCCAGCGGCCGTCCGTCCCGCGCCGGGTCACGTTGCCGCGCGAGTCACTGATCCACAGCCCGCCGCTGCGGTCCACCAGCAGCGCGCCCACGCCGTTGTCGCGCAGACCGGGCGTGGTGCTGCGGTCGAACACCGTGAAATCCAGGCCGTTGTAACGGACGAGGCCCTCCCAGGTGGCGAACCACAGATGCCCTTCGGGGGTCTGCGCGATGTCGCGCAGGGAGTTGTGCGGCAGCCCGTTGCGCGAGGTCCAGACATCGATGGCGTAATCGCGCAGCGGCGGCGGACCATCCTGCGCCGACAGCGGCCAGGGCGCCGCGCACAGCAGCATCAGCCACAGCGCTGCGGCCTGCAGCGTCGGCAGGCGCGGGAACCTCGGTTGTACCGGCCGCCACCGGATCCTGCCCCCCCGATCGCTCATCCGTGTGGATCAGCCCTGGGCAGGCGCCGTGCGCATGGGGGGGACGGCCGTGCACCAGCGCGGAGGCTGGCAGAGTCGTACGCTCTCATGGGGGAGACGCTGGAAAGAGATGCCCATAGTAGGCAAATCCCTGCGTTTTGGGGGAGCCGGCGTCAGCTCCCGCGTGGTCCCGATGGCGCCCGCGCCGGCGACGTCCAGCGCACGATCGCCTCCAGCCCGCCCTGGGGATGGTTGCGCAGGTGCAGGGTCGCGCCGTCCTTTTCGGCCAAGGCGCGGGCGATGGTGAGCCCCAACCCGGCACCCCCGGTCTGGCGCGAGCGCGAGGTCTCCAGCCGCACGAACGGGTCGAACACCGCTTCCAGTTCGTCCTCGGCCAGGCCCGGGCCGCTGTCGCGGATGCGCACCTCCACGTCCTGCCCGACCTGCTTCACCCGCACGCGCGCGCTCTGGCCGTACATCACCGCGTTGTCGACCAGGTTGGAGAACAGGCGGTGCATGGCCAGCGGACGCAGCATCAGCACCGCCCCGCTCGGCTGTTCGAAATGGACATCGGCCCCGGCCTCGGCGGCATCTTCGACGATGCTCTCCAACAGCGAATCCAGGTCCAGCGCGGCGCGCTGCTCGGCGCTCTCGGCGCTGCGGGCCAGCTCCAGGCCTTCGCGGATCAGCGCCTGCATCGCACCGAGATCGCCGATCAGGCGCTCGCGCAGCGCTTCGTCGGTGACGTTTTCCAGGCGCAGGCGCAGGCGGGTCACCGGCGTCTGCAGGTCGTGGGTGATCGCCGCCAGCATCTGGGTGCGCTCACCGAGGTGGCGCTGCAGGCGCTTCTGCATGGCGTTGAAGGCTTCGGCCGCCCGGCGCACTTCGAACGGCCCGGTCACCGGCATCGGCGCGCCCTGCAGGTCATCGCCCAGCGCGGCGGCTGCATCGGCCAGGCGCTGCAGCGGGGCACTGGCCATCCGCGCCACGATGTAGGCCAGGATCGCGATCGCCACCACCAGCAGGGTCAGGAACAGCGGGTCCACGGCGAGTACGCCGTTGTGCGCGACGGCCGGGGAATCCAGCGCCAGCCGCAGGGGCGTGCCGTCGGTCAGCTGCAGGGTCACCACGCGGCACTTGGGCGGAATGAACGCCGGGTCGCGCTCCCGCGGCGGGTGCCGCATCCTGTCCTTGTCGCGCGGGGGGCGCGGCAGCAGTTCCGGCAGCCGCGGCAGGCAGGAGCGGAACGAGGTGAAGGCGACCTGGCTGCTCGCCACCGGACCGGGCCGGTCATCAAGAATCTCCATCAACGCCGCATCGGGCCGGCCGATGCGCGCGCCTTCCGGCAGTTGCCGCACACTCGGCCCGCCACTGGTGAGCAGGCGCTGGCGCAGCTCCGGATTGCCATCGAGCAGGTTCACGAACCCCTGCAGGCGATCCGCGATGCGGTTGAGGTTCTGCCGTTCGAATTCCTGCTGGCGCTTGGTACTGGCCAGCATGGTCGCGCCGATCGCCGCCACGCTCATGCCCAGCAGCAGGATGACGAACAGGCGCCCCACCATCGAGGAAAAGAAGTGGCGCAGGCGTTTCATTCCAGGGTGACTGCCGCAGCGAGCACGTAGCCTTCGTTGCGCACGGTCTTGATCAGCCCGTCGCTGCCGCCGTCATCGGCGAGCTTGTTGCGCAGGCGGCTGACCTGCAGGTCGATCGCACGGTCCTGCGACTCGTAGTTGCGACCGCTGCTCAGCGAAACCAGCTGCTCGCGCGAGAGCACCTTGTTGGCATGCCCGACGAACACCCGCAGCAGGCGGAACTCGGCGCCGGACAACACCACCACGCGCCCATCCGGATCGACCAGGTGGCGGTGTTCCAGGTCGAACACCCAGCTGGCGAAGCGCGCGCGGCGGATCGCCAGCGGCTCCAGGTTGGCCGGCAATGCTTCGGTACGGCGCAGCACGTTGCGGATGCGTGCGAGCAGCTCGCGCGGCTCGAACGGCTTGGCCAGGTAATCGTCGGCGCCCATCTCCAGGCCCAGCACGCGGTCGATCGGCTCGCTGCGTGCGGTCAACATGATCACCGGCGTGCTCGAGCGCGCGCGCAGGTCGCGGCACAGGGTCAGGCCGTCTTCGCGGGGCAGGTTGAGGTCGAGCACGATCAGGTCCACATGCTCGCGCTCCAGCAGCTGGCGCATGCCGTGGCCATCGCTGGCGGTGCTCACCAGGTAACCGGCGCGGCCCAGCTGCTCGGCGAGCAGCTGGCGGATATCGTTGTCGTCATCGACGATCAGCAGTCTGTGCATGCTGTTGGCAGTCTCCATGCGGCGATCATCCCCTGTCGGGAGCTGAACCGCATCTCCTGGTTTGCGTACGTCTGTTTCAAAGGGCGATGCGGATACACAACGAAACGTGTCGTGCGCCGCAGGGATACATCTTGGTACACGGCGAGCATTGAGCCGGCGGTGAACGGTCTTCACAATGCTGACAACGCCGATGCACCGGCCTGCCGAGTTGACGATCATCGTGAAGCCCCGTTTGCCCAGAACCCGCCGTGCCCGCCTCCTGCTGTTGCTGGTGGTCCTCGTCCTGATCGCCGCGATTGTGGCATGGATGCTGCGCAAGCCGGCCGCGCCGACACTGGCCACCTCGCCGGTCAGCCGCGGGGATATCGAGCAGACGGTGGAAGCCACCGGCGTGATCGATGCCTACAAGCTGGTGAGCGTCGGTGCGCAGGCCTCGGGGCAGATCAAATCGCTCAAGGTCCAACTTGGCGATACCGTCAAGGAAGGCGACCTGATCGCCGAGATCGACGCCACCACGCAGCAGAACCAGGTGCTCAACGCCCAGGCGTCGCTGGACCAGGTCAAGGCGCAGCGCGCGGTGCAGCAGGCCAGCCTGCGCGAAGCCGAGCTCGAATTCGCCCGCCAGCAGCAGATGCTGGCCGCCGAGGCCACCTCGCGCGCCGAGTTCGATGCGGCCGACGCGAAGCTCAAGACCGCACGCGCCCAGATCCAGTCGTTCGACGCGCAGATCACCGGCCGTGAAACCGAACTGGGCACCGCCCGCGCCAACCTGGCCTATACCCGCATCACCGCACCCATGGACGGCACCGTGGTCGCGGTGGTCGCCGAGGAAGGCCGTACCGTGAACGCCAACCAGACCGCGCCGACCATCGTGATGCTGGCCCGGCTGGACCTGGTGACGGTGAATGCCGAGGTGTCCGAAGCGGACGTGGTCAAGATCAAGGCTGGGATGCCGGTGTACTTCACCACGCTGGGTGAGCCGGACCGCAGATTCCACGCCACGCTGCGCCAGATCAACCCGGCACCGTCCTCGATCGCCAACGACAACTCCAGCAGCTCCAGTTCGTCCAGCTCCAGTTCCAGCACCGCGGTCTACTACAACGCCTTGTTCGATGTGGAAAATCCTGACGGCACGTTGCGCATCGACATGACCGCCCAGGTCTCGGTGATGCTCAAGCAGGCCAAGGACGTGCTGATCATTCCCGCCGTCGCGCTCGGTCCGAAGACCCGTGACGGGCAGTACATGGTGCGCGTGGCCGATGCCGACGGCATGCCCGCCCCGCGCAAGGTCAAGATCGGCATCAACAACGGCGCCAATGCCGAAGTGCTGTCCGGCCTGGCAGAAGGCGACAAGGTCATCGTCGGCGAAGGCGGCGGCACGCAGGGTGCCGGCGGCGGCAACCGCGGCGGTGGCGGCGTTCGGATCAGCGGCCCCGGCATGGGTGGGCCGCGCCGATGAGCACCGCCACGGGCACGCCGCTGCTGCGGCTGCGCGACCTGCGCCGGGAGTTCCCGGCGGGCGATGAGACCATCGCGGTGCTGCGCGACGTCAATCTGGACATCGCAGCGGGCGAGATGGTGGCCATCGTCGGCCAGTCCGGCTCCGGCAAGTCCACGCTGATGAACATCCTCGGCTGCCTGGACCGGCCCACGCGCGGCAGCTACCAGGTGGCCGGCCGCGAAACCGGCCGCATGCAGCCGGACGAACTGGCCGAGCTGCGCCGCGAGCATTTCGGCTTCATTTTCCAGCGCTACCACCTGCTCGGTGACCTGGACGCGCGCGGCAACGTGGCCGTGCCCGCCGTGTATGCAGGCAGCCCCGGCCCGGTGCGCACCGCGCGCGCCGAAGAACTGCTGCAACGGCTGGGCCTGGGCGACCGCATGAACCACACCCCCGGCCAGCTCTCCGGCGGGCAGCAGCAGCGTGTGTCGATCGCGCGCGCACTGATGAACGGCGGCGAAGTGATCCTGGCCGACGAACCGACCGGCGCACTGGACACGAAATCCGGCGAAGAAGTGATGGGCATCCTCGGCGAGCTGCATGCCGAAGGCCACACCATCATCATCGTGACCCACGACATGAGCGTGGCCGAACACGCCCAGCGCATCATCGAAATCCGCGATGGCGAGATCATCGCCGACCGCATCAATCCGAATGCACCGAGCTACCGCGCGCAGCGCCAGCCGACCGTAGCGGCCGGCAAGGGCCACAGCTGGCGGGCGGCACGCGACCGCTTCACCGAAGCGTTCCGCATGGCCCTGCTGGCGATGAACGCCCACCGCCTGCGCACCTTCCTGACCATGCTCGGCATCATCATCGGCATCGCCTCGGTGGTCTCGGTGGTGGCGATGGGCAATGGCTCCCAGCAGCAGATCCTGCAGAACATCAGCGCGCTGGGCACCAACACCATCGACGTCTATCCCGGCCGCGGTTTCGGCGACATGCGTTCGGCCCGGGTGCAGACGCTGAAGGCCAGCGATGCCGATGCACTGGGCCGGCAGAGCTACATCGACAGTGCCACGCCCAGCGTGTCCTCCTCGGTGACCGCGCGCTACCGCAATCAATCGGCCACCGCGCAGGTCAACGGTGTTGGCGAGCAGTTCTTCCGGGTCAAGGGCGTGACCCTGATCGCCGGCAGCTTCTTCGATACCGATGCGGTGCGCAGCCTGGCCCAGGTGGCCATCATCGACGAGAACACCCGCACCCAGTTCTTCCCGAATGGCGAAGACCCGGTCGGCCAGGTGATCCTGCTCGGCAACGTGCCGGTGCGCGTGGTCGGTGTCGCGCAGCGGCAGAGCTTCGGCTTCGGCGGCAGCACCAGCCTGAGCGTGTGGGTGCCCTACACCACGGTGATGTCGCGCATGCTCGGCCAGAGCCATGTTTCCAGCATCACCGTGCGCGTGGATGACACCACGCCGATGGATGCGGCACAGGCCGCCATTTCCAAGCTGCTGATCATGCGTCACGGCACCGAGGACTTCTTCCTCAGCAACAGCGCCGAGATCCGCCAGACCATCGAGCAGACCACCCGCACGATGACGCTGCTGATCAGCGCCATCGCCGCGATCGCGCTGCTGGTCGGTGGCATCGGCGTGATGAACATCATGCTGGTCTCGGTGACCGAGCGGACCCGCGAAATCGGCGTGCGCATGGCCGTCGGCGCGCGGCAGAGCGATATCCGCCAGCAGTTCCTGATCGAGGCGGTGCTGGTGTGCCTGCTCGGCGGCCTGCTCGGCGTCGGCCTGTCGCTGGTGGTCGGCTGGCTGTTCGGCAAGTTCGCACCGGACTTCCAGATGCTGTTCTCGACCGCATCCATCGTGGCCGCCTTTGCCTGCTCCAGCCTGATCGGCGTGGCGTTTGGTTTCCTGCCGGCCCGCAATGCCGCCCAACTTGATCCCGTGGAGGCGCTGGCGCGCGAATGAAGATTTCTCCTGCTCTGCTGCCCCCTGCGTCACTGCGCCCGCTGGCCCTGGCCTGCGTGACCGCGCTGGCCCTGTCTGGCTGCGTCAGTACCGGCCGCTACCAGGTCGATGCACCGGCGGTCCCGGCCACCTACGGCCGTGGCGATGCCAGCTTGAACGCTCCCACCGAGGCCGTCAGCGAACAACCGCATGCGGCATCGGCGGATGTCCGCGCCGATGCCTGGTGGACCCAGTTCGGCGACCCCGGCCTGGACCGCGTGATCGATCGTGCGCTGGCCGCCAACACCGATCTGGTCTCGGCCGGATTGGCCGTGCAGCGTGCGCGGCTGCAGGCCGGGTTGGCCGACAACGCCCTGTGGCCGCAGCCCTCGGGCAGCGTCGGCAGCAGCGGCAACCGCCCGATCGACCAGAGCGCGGACTGGAACCGCGGCAGCTCGGCCGGCGTGTCCCTGCAATGGGAGATCGACCTGTGGGGGCGCCTGCGCGCCCAGCGCGACATCGCCCAGTGGGACGCCCAGGCCAGCCAGGAGGACCTGCAGAACACCGCGCTGCTGGTGATCAGCGACGTGGCCACGCAGTACTGGACGCTGGCGTTCCTCAACCAGTCGATCGCCGCCGGCCAGGCCAACCTGGCGCGGCTGCAGCGCACCCGCGAGCTGGTCCAGGCGCGCTTCGATGCCGGTGCGGTATCGCGGCTGGAAGTGCGCCAGGCCGCGCAGAGCCTGGAAGCACAGCGTGCCGCGCAGAGTGCACTGGAGCAGCAGCGCGTCGCCGCGCGCAATGCGCTGACCGTGCTGCTGGACGGGCAACCGCTGGCGATGGCCGACGAGCCGCAGCAGTTGCAGCGCGTCGGCAGCCCGGTGATCGCCGAGGGCCTGCCGGCCGATCTGCTCGGCCGACGCCCGGACCTGCGCGCCGCCGAGCTGCGCCTGCGCAACAGCCTGAAGGCCATCAAGGTCACCGCGACCCAGTACTACCCGGCGCTGAGCCTGACCGGCAGCGTCGGTACCGGTGCCACCTCGCTCTCGGACGTGCTGAAGAATCCGGTCGCCACCTTGGGTGCGGGGCTGTCGCTGCCGTTCCTCAACGTGCGCCAGGCCCAGTTGAACACCCGCCTGGCCGGCACCGACTACCAGATCGCGGCCAACGGGTTCCGCCGCACGCTGTACACCGCGTTGTCGGAAGTGGACAACGCCTTGTCGGCGCGCACCCAGTTCGCCACGCAGGTCGCGGCCTCGCAGGCGTCCTATGACGAAGCGGTGGAGATCGAACGGATGTACGAGGTGCGCTACCGGGTCGGTGCGACCGATCTGCGGACCTGGCTGGAAGCGCAGCAGACCCGGCGCGATGCCGAGCTGTCGCTGGCATCCGTGCGTCAACGGCAGCTGATCAACGATGTGACGTTGTTCAAGGCGCTGGGGGGAAGCGCGGGCTGATCGCCCGCGCCAGGTGCATCACCGGTAGAGCCACGCCATGCGTGGCTGTTTTTCAATCCGGCGCCGCACATTGGCTGCCTTTCGATCCGGCACCGCTCAGCCACGCATGGCGTGGCTCTACCCCCGGGCCCGTGCGCGGCTTACAGCCCGCGCTGACGCACTGCTTCGAACAGGCTCACGCCGGTGGCGACGGAGACGTTGAGGCTCTCGATATCGCCCGGCATCGGAATCTTGACCAGGCCATCGCAGTTCTCGCGGGTCAGGCGGCGCAGGCCGTCGGCTTCGCCGCCCAGCACCAGCGCCACGTTGCCCTTCAGGTCGATCGCGTACAGCGATTCGGTGGCTTCGCCGGCCAGGCCGTAGATCCACACGCCCTGCTTCTGCAGATCCTTCAGGCAGCGCGAGAGATTGGTCACCTGCACCACCGGGATGCGGTCGGCCGCGCCAGCCGAGGTCTTGCGCACGGTCGCGTTGACCGAAGCCGACTTGTCCTTGGGAATGATCACCGCCGTGGCACCGGCCGCCGCCGCGCTGCGCAGGCAGGCGCCGAGATTGTGCGGGTCCTGGACTTCATCAAGGATCAGCAGCAGGGCTTTGCCCTCGGCCGCTTCGACCAGCCCTTCCAGCTCGTTCTCGCCCCAGGTCCGTGCGGCCTGGTAGCGCGCGGCCACGCCCTGGTGACGCACCGAACCGCCCACACCGTCCAGCGCCTGGGTGTTCACCTTGCGCACGTCGATGCCCTTGCGGCGTGCGTTTTCCTCGATCTCGGTCAGACGCGGATTCTTCGCACCGGCCTCGATGAGGACCTCGCGGACGTTCTCGGCATCATTCTCGATCGAAGAGGCGACGGCGTTGACGCCGACGATCCACTGGCTTTGCTTGCTCATTGCGGGGGGCGGGACCGGTAAAGGGGTTGGTAATGGTAGAGCATCGAGGCCCACCCTGCCCTGCCGGGCGTTCACGGGGGGCGTTCACGGGGTGCGGCCACCGCCGGCCTTCAGCCCGGCGGCCAGTCCGTGGTGTCGTGGTCCGGGTGCTGGCGGGAAACGATATGCAGCAGGAAGTCCCCGGCCGCAGTATCCTCCTCGCTGCGCAGCGCGCTGAGCGAGCCCAGCGTATCCACGAACGGCAGCTTGGCCTCGATGCCGTACTGGATCGTCGGCGGCAGAAGGGCCGGCTCGTCGAACGCACCGGCCGCGACCGCCACGCCGTCCGGCGCTTCATAGGTCAACGGGGTGCCGCAGTCGGCGCAGAAGCCGCGCTGGACCAGGTTGGACGACGCGAAACGCCGGGGTTCGCCGCGGGTCCAGCGGAAATCGCTGCCGCGCACCGATACCAGGGGGGCGTAGTACGCGCCGAAGGCCTTCTGGCACATCCGGCAATGGCAGATCGAACTGTGGGTCAGCTCACCGACCACATGGAAGCGGATCGCGCCGCACTGGCAGCCGCCGCTGTATTCGGGGAAGGACTGCATGGGATCGCTCCGACGGGGTCCGTGGAAACAGCATGCCCACCCACGGGGGGCGGGTGGACGGTGTGCCGGCCGACGGTCGGCGGGTAGACGATGTGCCGACCAACGGTCGGCACCTACCGCGTACCGGCCGTGGGCCGGTACGCGACGATCAGTACTTCTGCTTCTGGCGCTTGGCCGGCTGGCCGCGCGGCGGCAGTTCGGGCAGCGCATCGTCCTTCTCTTCGACCAGGCGGAAGTCGATCTTGCGCTCTTCCATGCTGGCCTTGAGCACCAGGATCCGCACCCGGTCACCGAGACGGTAGATCTTGCCGCGACGTTCGCCGTTGAGCGTCTTGCGCACTGCGTCGAACTGGTAATAGTCGTGCGGCAGCTGGGTCACGTGGACCAAGCCGTTGACCTTGGACTCATCCAGCTCCACGAACAGGCCGAAGCTGGTCACGCCACTGATCACGCCGTCGAACTGGCCACCCACGTGCTTTTCCATCCACGCGGCGCGGTAACGCTCGTCGACTTCGCGCTCGGCTTCGTCGGCACGACGCGCACGCTCGGAGCACTGCAGGGCCAAGGCGGCCATCTCACGCGGCGAGTAGGTGAACTTCTCCGGCGCGGCCCCGCTGAGCGCGTGCTTGATCGCACGGTGCACCAGCAGATCGGGGTAGCGACGGATCGGCGAGGTGAAGTGGGCGTACGCGTCCAACGCCAGGCCGAAGTGGCCCAGATTGTCGGGCGAATACACGGCCAGGCTCTGGCTGCGCAGCAGCACCGATTCCAGCAGTGCCGCGTCGGGGCGATCGCGCACCTTCTTGAGCAGCTTGGTGAAATCGGCCGGCTGCACCTTCGACCACGGCGGCAGGCTCAGCTTGAATTCCTTCAGGAACTCGAGCAGATCGGCGTACTTGGATTCCGGCGGACGCTCATGGTCGCGGAACGGCGCCGGCACCTGCTTGGCCAGCAGGTAGCGTGCGGCCTGCACGTTGGCCGCGATCATGCATTCTTCGATCAGCTTGTGCGCATCGTTGCGCACCATCATCCCGGCCTGGGTGACTTCGCCGGTGTTGTCCAGCACGAAGCGCACTTCGGAGGTTTCGAATTCGATCGCACCGCGACGGGTACGGGCCTTGGCCAGCACGTGATACAGCTGGTACAGGCGGTCGACCTGCGGCATCAGCGGGCCGATCGCCTTGCGCGCGGCCGGGTCGTTCTCGCCCACCGCTTCCCAGACCTGGTTGTAGGTCAGGCGCGCGTGCGAGTTCATCACCGCTTCGTAGAAACGCGAATGGATGACTTCGCCTTCGCGGTTCACCTGCATGTCGCAGACGAAGCACATGCGGTCGACCTTGGGCATCAGCGAGCAGATGCCGTTGGACAGCGTTTCCGGCAGCATCGGCACCACGAACCCGGGGAAGTAGACCGAGGTCGCGCGCTTCTGCGCTTCATCATCCAGCGGCGTACCGGGACGGACGTAATTGGAGACGTCGGCGATCGCCACGACCAGGCGGAAGCCTTCGGCATTCGGTTCGCAGTAGACCGCGTCGTCGAAGTCCTTGGCGTCCTCGCCATCGATGGTGACCAGCGGCGTGTTGCGCAGGTCTTCGCGGTGGCCGATCTGTTCCGGGGTGACCACCATCGGCACGGCGGTGGCTTCCGCCAGCACTTCGGCCGGGAACTCGAACGGCAGCTCGTGGCCGTGGATGGCGGTTTCCACCACCAGCGACGCGGTCAGCTTGTCGCCGAGCACGGCGATGATGCGGCCGATCGGCGGGCGACGGGTGTCCGGCGCCTGGGTCAGCTCGCAGACCACCAGCTGGCCGTCGCGGGCATCGCCGGTCTGGTCGGGCGGGATCTGCACATTGCGCTGCACGCGCTTGTCGTCGGGCACCACGTAATTGATGCCGAACTCGACGCTGAAGCGGCCGATCAGGCGGCTCATGCCACGCTCGAGCACGCGCGAAATGCTGGCCTCGCGGCGACCACGACGATCGATGCCGGTCACGTTGACCAGCACGCGGTCGCCATGCAGCACCTTGCGCATCTCGAACGGCGGCAGGAACAGGTCGTCACCGCCTTCGACCGGGCGCAGGAAGCCGAACCCTTCCGGGTTGGCGATCACCACGCCGGTGATCAGGTTGACCGCCTGCAGCGGCGCGAAACCGCCACGGCGGTTCTGCACCAGCTGGCCATCACGGCACATCGCACCCAGGCGCTTGCCCAGGGCATCGGCACGGTCCGGCTCGGTCAGGCCGAGATGGATGGCGATCTCGTCGGCGGTCTGCGGGCCATCGCAGCGGTCGAGCAGCTGCAGGATCGCCTCACGGCTGGCGATCGGCTGCGCATAGCGCTCGGCCTCGCGGGCGGCGAACGGATCCACCTGCACTTCACCATCCAGCGGAGCCGGATGCGGGCGGCGGCGCGTCGGGATCGGCCCGGCGTGCGCGGGCTTCGCGCCCCGCTTGTTGCCGCGCGGCGGCTCAGGGGTGTTCAGGGATTCGGGCATCCAGGGGGGCAGCTTGCCGGCTTTCTTGGCGGCAGCGCGGGGGTTGCCCGACGGACCGGCAGCCTTCTTGGGCGCCGGGGACTTGGGGGCTTTCGCGCCCTGGGTCGGTTTCTTTGGTTTCATTGACCTCAATAGTAACCGCTACGGGTGTGCAGAATCGGTCAGCGGCACTCCTGTGCAGGATTGTGAAGAAATTTCACAAAACCGTTGACAAGCGTCCCGGACATGCCCAGAATTCGCCCCCTGAGTCGCCCAGGTGGCGGAATTGGTAGACGCACTAGCTTCAGGTGCTAGCGGGGGCAACTTCGTGGAGGTTCGAGTCCTCTCCTGGGCACCATGACTCGGAAAATGATCAAACCCGCGCAAGCGGGTTTTTTCGTTTCTACCGTCCGGCACGCGCCACGCACGATTCGCGCGTCACCGTTGTCGATGACGCTGCATCGCGCGGCGAACAAAATTTCCTGCGACATCCTGTTGACACATTCGCGGTTCTCCCGCAGAATTCTCCTCCTGAGTCGCCCAGATGGCGGAATTGGTAGACGCACTAGCTTCAGGTGCTAGCGGGGGCAACTTCGTGGAGGTTCGAGTCCTCTTCTGGGCACCATGACTCAGTAAATGATCAAACCCGCGCAAGCGGGTTTTTTCGTTTCTGCGCCCCGCTTTCTGCGCCCCGCGCGATGTGCGGGGCTTCAACCGTGCGATGACGCGAAGACGGTCGATGGCCGAAAATTTTCCGACGCGATCCTGTTGACACACTCACGGTTCTCCCGCAGAATTCTCCTCCTGAGTCGCCCAGGTGGCGGAATTGGTAGACGCACTAGCTTCAGGTGCTAGCGGGGGCAACTTCGTGGAGGTTCGAGTCCTCTCCTGGGCACCATGACTCAGAAAATGATCAAACCCGCGCAAGCGGGTTTTTTCGTTTCCGGGCCAGGCGTGCATGGATACATGCGTAGCGCGCGACGCCCGGCACCACCCCACAACGAAAAAACCCCGCCTTTCAGCGGGGTTTTTCGTTTCAACGTAACACGTCTTCAGTGCCCGCCGGCCGAGGCCGCACCCGCCCCTGCGCCGAACGGCGGCTTGGCCAGCCACAGGAAGGCGATGATGGCCAGGAAGATCCAGCCCAGCAGGAAGAAGATGTCGTTGAAGCCCATCTGCGAGGCCTGGTGGTTGATCATGTTGTTGAGCGCGGCCGCGCCATGCTGCAGGTCGCCCTGCCCCATCGCGGTCACCTGGTCCTGCATGCCCGGGGTGTAGCCGGAGATGTGTTCGGTCAGGTGCGCGTGGTGCTCCTGGGTACGGCGTGCCCACAGCCACGTGGTCAGCGAGGCGGCGAAGCTGCCGCCCAGCGTACGCAGGAAGGTGGCCAGGCCGGAACCGGCGGCGATCTCGCGACCGTCCAGATCCGACAGCAGGATCTGCAGCACCGGCATGAAGAACAACGCCACGCCGATCCCCATGATCAGCTGGATGCCGGCCACATGGCCGAAGTCCACCTGCAGGTTGAAGCCCGAGCGCAGGAAGCTGGTGAACGACAGGAAGATGAAGGCGATCGTGGCCAGCATGCGCATGTCGAACCGCGAGGCGTACTTGCCCACGAACGGCGTCATGATCACCGGCAGCACGCCGATCGGCGCGGTCGCCAGGCCGGCCCAGATCGCGGTGTAGCCCATGTCACGCTGCAACCACTGGGGGATCAGCAGCGCCACGCTGAAGAACGCCGCGTAGGCCACCACCATCGCCAGCGTACCGGCGCGGAAGTTGCGATGCCGGAACAGGCGCAGATCGACGATGGGATCCTTGTCGGTCAATTCCCAGATCAGGAACACCGCCAGGGCCACCACCGACACGCAGGCCAGCACGACGATCTTGGTCGAACTGAACCAGTCTTCGTCGTTGCCCAGATCGAGCACCAGCTGCAGTGCGCCCACGCCGATCACCAGGGTGATCAGGCCGACGTAATCCATCTTCGGCTTTTCGACGTGTTCGGGGCGCCCCTTGAGCTGGTTGCCCACCACCAGCGCGGCGAAGATGCCCAGCGGCACGTTGATCAGGAAGATCCATTCCCAACTGTAGTTGTCGGTGATCCAGCCCCCGAGGATCGGGCCGGCGATCGGCGCGACCACGGTGATCATTGCCAGCAACGCCAGCGCCTGCCCGCGTTTCTCGCGTGGATAGAGCGAGACCAGCAGGCTCTGCGTGATCGGGTACATCGGGCCGGCGACGAAGCCCTGGATCGCACGCGAGACCACCAGCATGCCCATGCTCTGGGCCAGGCCGCACAGCAGCGAGGCCAAGGTGAAGGCCAGCGTGGCCCAGACGAACAGCTTGGTCTCGCCGAAGCGACGGCTGAGGTAGCCGGTCAGCGGCAGCGCGATCGCGGTGCTGACCGCGAACGAGGTGATGACCCAGGTGGCCTGCTGCGAACTGGCGCCGAGATTGCCGGCGATGGTCGGCAACGACACGTTGGCGATGGTGGTGTCCAGGACCTGCATGAACGAGGCCATCGCCAGCCCTGCGGTACACAGGGCGACGTTGGCCGGCCGGAAGGCCGTGCCTGGCGCCGCGGGGGCGCCCGGCGCGGCGGGAGCTTGTGCGGACATGGTGGCCTCAGCTCGCCTTGGCCTGCTGCGGCAGGTTGCTCTGGATGATCTGGTGGATCACATCGTCGGCGCTGTGCAGCTGCTTGGCGTAGACGTCGGTATCGAACACCTGGCCCTTGGCGGTTTCGGTCGGCAGCACGGTACCCTTCTGGTCGCGCAGGCTCACTTCGGCCTTGATCGACAGACCGATGCGCAGCGGGTGCTCGGCGAGCTGCTTGGCATCGATGGCGATGCGCACCGGCACGCGCTGCACGATCTTGATCCAGTTGCCGCTGGCGTTCTGCGCCGGCAGCAGCGAGAACGCCGAACCGGTGCCCAGGCCGAGGCTGTCGATGCGGCCCTTGTAGGTGACGTCACCGCCGTACAGGTCCGAACGCAGCTCCACTTCCTGGCCCAGGCGCATGTGGCGCAGCTGGGTTTCCTTGAAGTTGGCTTCGACCCACATCTGCTCGGTCGGCACCACGGCCATCAGGGCATTGCCCGGCTGCACGCGCTGGCCGACCTGCACCGAACGGCGGGCGACGTAACCGGTGACCGGCGCGACGATGCCGGCACGGGCATTGTTGAGATAGGCCTGGCGCAGCTGTGCGGCGGCGGCCTGCACGTCCGGCTGGGTCGCGATCACGGTGTCATCGACCAGCGCGTTGCTGCGCTCGAAGGTCTCGCGCGAGCCGGCCACGGCGGCTTCGGCAGCGGCCAGTTCGGTGCGGGCATGCGCCAGTTCTTCGTTGGAGATCGCGCCGGTGTTGGCCAGGTCCTTACGACGGTTGAAGTCCTCGCGCACGCGCTTCAGGGTGACCTGGCGCGCGTTCAATTCGGCCTGGGCGCCTTCCACGCTGCGGTACAGACCGCGCACCTGGCGGACCGTCTTGGCGAGGTTGGCTTCGGCCTGCTGCAGGGCGACTTCGGTATCGGCCGGGTCCAGCTGGACCAGCAGCTGGCCACGCTCGACGCGCATGCCGTCATCGGCGTTGATCCCGACCACGGTGCCGCTGATCAACGGGGTGATCTGGACCTGGTTGCCCTGCACGTAGGCATCGTCGGTTTCTTCGAACCAGCGGCCGAACATGAAGTACCACAGGGCCAGCGCGGCCAGCAGCAGCACGACGATGACCAGCAGGCCGCGCAGCAGCTTGCCGCGACGGGAGGGAGCTGCCTTCTCGGCAGCGGGGGCGGAGGTCTGACTCATGGGGATGACTCTCAGGAATGCGGGGATTCGGGGGTGGCGGCGACCGTGGCGGCGTCGCTGGTCGGGGTGAAACCACCGCCCAACGCCTGGCTCAGGCGGACCGAAACAAGGATCTGACGCGACTGCAGGCTGGCCAGCCGCTGCTGGGAGACCAGCAACTGCTCTTCGACACTGAGCACGTCCAGGTAGCTGCCGATGCCGGCGCGGTAGCGCTGCTCGGCCAGGTCATGGGCGGCGCGCGCGGTGCTGACGGCCTGGGCCTGGGCACTGGCCTGGTCGGCCAGCGAACGCACCGCGTTGACCTGGTCGGCGACGTCACGCAGCGCGTTGACCACGGACTGGTTGTAGTCGGCCACGGCCAGGTCGTACTGCGCGTCGGTCTTGCCCAGGTTGGCGCGCAGGCGGCCGCCGTCGAAGATCGGCAGGCTCAGTGCCGGGCCGAGGAAGGCGAACGTCGAGCCACTCTTGAGCAGCTGGTCCACTTCACTGGAAACCACGCCACCCAGGGCGGTCAGGTTGAGGCTGGGGTAGAACGCAGCCTTGGCCGCGTGGATCTCGCGGTTGGCCGCCTCCACGCGCCAGCGCGCGGCGACGATGTCCGGGCGACGACCGAGCAGTTCGCTCGGCAGCACGCCGGGCAGCTGCAGCGCCAGCGGGTTCAGCATCTGCGGGCGTTTGATCTGCAGGCCACGGTCCGGGCCCTGCCCGACCAGCGCGGCGAGCGCGGTGCGGGCTTCATCGATCTGCTGCTGGGCGGCCTGCTGTTGCTGCTGCGCGGCCGGGATGCGGGCCTCGGCCTGGCGGGTCTGCAGGTCGCTGTCGATGCCTGCGGCGCGACGCTGGCGGGTCAGGTCCAGGGTCTTCTGCGAGCGCGCCAGTTCTTCGCTGGCCACGTCCTGCAGTGTCCACGCGTAGCCCAGCTGCGCGTACGCCTCGGCGATGGCGGCGGAGAGATTCAGGCGCGCGGCTTGGGCGTCCACTTCCGCGGCGTGACCGCTATCCACGGCGGCTTCCCAGGCGGCGCGCTTGCCGCCCCACAGGTCGATGCCGTAGCTGAAGCTCAGGTAGGCCTGGCCGCTGCCGGCGTAGCTGCCACCGAGTTCGTCACCGACCATCGATTCGGGCAGGCGCACGCCGGTGTAGCCGCCGGAGGCGGAAACGCTGGGCAGGCGATCGGCGCGGGCGGTGCCGATCTGGGCACGGGCCTGGCGCAGGCGCGCATCGGCCGCCTCCAGCCCGGGATTGCGCTGCAGGCCTTCGGCGATCAGGGCGTCAAGCTGGGGGTCGCCCAGCGCGCGCCACCAGTCGGTGGCCGGCCAACCGGGCTGGCTCAGGCCGTTGGCGGCCAGGGTGCGCTGGGTCTGCAGGCTGTCTGCGTCGAGCAGACGACCCTGCGGCTCCAGGCCGCGGCTGCTGGCACACGCGGCCAGCGCAAGCGCCAGCACGGAGACCAGCACCGGCCGCAGCGGGCGCAGTGGATGAGAGCGTTCAAACATGGAAGTCATGGCGTTACCAGTGAGTCGCGTACACGGGTCATGAGGGAAAGCAGCTGCGCGCGTTCGTCCGAAGACAGATCGCGCATGGCGTCGTCGATGGTCTGGTCCCCGCGCTGTTTGAGGCGGGCCCACAACTGGCGGCCCGGCTCGGTCAGCACGATCTGCAGTGCCCGCCGGTCCTGGGCATGCGGCTCGCGCCGCACGCAATCCAGGGCTTCCAGCTTGTCCAGCAGGCGGGTCACCGCGCTCGGCACCTGGTCCAAGGCCTGGGCCAACTCGTTGGCGGTGCACGGGGCACGCGCCGCGAGCACCTTCAGGCCGAGATAGTGAGTGAAGCCAATACCGAGGTTTTCCTCGGCCATCGACGTGTCTAGCTGACGGACCAGGCCATCGCGCACTTGGCGCAGCAGGAGTCCGAAGCTGGGGGGATGGGCATCAGGGCAGATCATGGGTGAGCATTCTCTTCCAAAAAATATATTTCTCAATAGAAATATTTAATCTGGAACCAAATGCTGTGTTGCAACAATCAGAACAATGGGCAGGTCGCTACCTTAATGGCGCCCTGGACTGGCCCGGTATTACAATTTGGACAATGGATAACACTTTCAGGCCAGAGCGCGAGACCGACGCCACCCAGATGATCCGCAACCAGGTCTTGGACTGGTTCGAGCGGGACGATGGACTGGGCGTGCTCGGCTTCCGGATCGAGAGCGCCCGCGGGCTGGACCGGGAGATCGACTGGCACCAGCACCGGCGCGCGCAGCTGATCTGCGTGGAGGCGGGCCTGCTCACCACCCGCACCCGCCATGGCACCTGGTCGCTGCCGCCCGGCTGCGCCGGCTGGATGCCGCCGGGAGAGCCGCACACCGTGGACATCTGTGGGCCGCTGCGGGGCTGGGGCATCATCGTCAGCGCGGCGATGGCCCATGACCTGCCCGACGAGCCCTGCGTGGTGGCCATTTCCGATCTGCTGCAGGCCCTGTCGCTGCGGGTCACCGCGTGGGTGCCGGCGGCCGAACCCAGCCTGCGCCAGCAGCACATGATCGAGGTCCTGCTGGACGAAATCCGCAATGCCCCGCGCCAGCGCATGCACCTGCCGATGCCGCAGGACCGGCGCCTGCTGCGGATCGCCTCGCAGCTGATCGCCGATCCGGCCGACGGCCGCAGCCTGGAGCAATGGGCCCAGTGGGCGGGCCTGTCGCCGCGTACACTGACCCGGCACTTCCGCGATGAAACCACGCTCAGCTTCGCCCAGTGGCGCCAGCAGGCCCGGTTGGCCGAGGGCCTGCGCCGCCTGTCCGATGGCCAGAGCGTGTCCGACATCGCGCACGAACTGGGGTTCAGCAGCCCCAGCGCCTTCGTCACGGTGTTCCGCCGCCACTTCGGCAGCCCGCCCGGGCGCTATCTGGCGCGCAGCGGGCACCCCCTGAACCCATCACGCGGCTTGGCATCCCCGGCCGCATCCGGATAATCATCCGCCTGCGAGGGCGACAGCCGTCGCCGTCCCTTGCCACAGGTAACAATCCCGCATGACCGATCTTGCCCGCCCCGCGTTCCACGGCTTTGAACAGCTGCCCCTGCGCGAGTACGCCGAACGGGCGTACCTGGACTATTCGATGTACGTGGTGCTCGACCGCGCACTGCCGTTCCTCGGCGACGGCCTCAAGCCGGTGCAGCGCCGCATCATCTATGCGATGAGCGAGCTGGGTCTGAACGCGTCCTCCAAGCCGAAGAAGTCCGCGCGTACCGTCGGTGACGTGATCGGCAAGTACCATCCGCATGGCGACAGCGCCTGCTACGAAGCGCTGGTGCTGATGGCCCAGCCCTTCTCGTACCGCTACCCGCTGATCGAAGGCCAGGGCAACTTCGGCTCGACCGACGATCCCAAGTCGTTCGCGGCGATGCGTTACACCGAGTCCAAGCTGACCCCGATCGCCGAAGTGCTGCTGGGCGAGATCAACCAGGGCACCACCGACTGGACCCCGAACTTCGACGGCACCCTGGAAGAGCCGACCTGGATGCCGGCGCGCCTGCCGCACCTGCTGCTCAACGGCACCACCGGCATCGCCGTCGGCATGGCCACCGACGTGCCGCCGCACAACCTCAACGAGATCGTCAGTGCGCTGCTGCACCTGCTCGACGACCCGGATGCGACGGTCACCGACCTGTGCGAGCACGTGAAGGGCCCGGACTACCCGAGCTTCGCCGAGATCATCACCCCGATCGCCGATCTGCGCACCATGTACGAGACCGGTTACGGCAGCGTGCGGGCGCGCTCCACCTTCCTGAAGGAGAACGGCAACATCGTGATCAACGCGCTGCCGTTCCAGGTATCGCCGTCGAAGGTGATCGAGCAGATCGCCGCGCAGATGCGCGCCAAGAAGCTGCCGTGGCTGGAAGACATCCGCGATGAGTCCGACCACGCCAACCCGGTGCGCGTGGTGCTGGTGCCGCGCTCGAACCGCGTGGACGCCGAGCAGCTGATGGGCCACCTGTTCGCCACCACCGACCTGGAGCGCAGCTACCGGGTCAACCTCAACGTGATCGGGCTGGACGGCCGCCCGCAGGTCAAGAACCTCAAGACCCTGCTCAGCGAGTGGCTGCAGTTCCGCAGCACCACCGTGACCCGCCGCCTCAACCACCGCCTGCAGAAGGTCGAGCGTCGCCTGCACATGTTGGACGGCCTGCTGGTCGCCTTCCTCAACCTGGATGAAGTGATCCACATCATCCGCACCGAGGACGAAGCCAAGCCGGCGCTGATCGCGCGCTTCGCGCTGAGCGAGGAACAGGCCGAGTACATCCTGGAAACCAAGCTGAAGCAGCTGGCCCGCCTGGAAGAGATGAAGATCCGCGGCGAGCAGGACGAGCTGGCCAAGGAACGCGACAAGATCGTCGGCATCCTGGAGAGCAAGGCCAAGCTGAAGAAGCTGATCCGCGACGAGCTGGTGGCCGATGCCAAGAAGTTCGGCGATGACCGTCGCTCGCCGCTGGTGCAGCGTGGCGCGGCGCAGGCCATCGACGAGACCGAGCTGGTACCGAGCGAACCGATGACGGTGGTGCTTTCGGAGAAGGGCTGGATCCGTGCGGCCAAGGGCCACGACATGGACCCGGCCACCCTGTCCTACCGCGATGGCGATGCGCTGCTCGGTTCCGTGCGCGCACGCAGCACGCAGCAGGTAGCGTTCCTGGACAGCGAGGGCCGTGCGTACTCGACCCTGATCCACACCCTGCCCTCGGCCCGTGGCAACGGCGAGCCGCTGACCGGTCGCTTCTCGCCGGCCCCGGGCAGCGCCTTCATGACGCTGGCCAGCGGCGAGAACAACACGCGTTTCGTGCTGGCCTCCACCCACGGCTATGGCTTCGTGACCCGCTTCGAGAACCTGACCGGCCGCAACAAGGCCGGCAAGGCGATGCTCAACCTGACCTCCGGCTCCAAGGTGCTGACCCCGGCCGTGGTCGCCAATCCGGAGACGGACCGCATCGTGGCCGTGACCAGCTCGGGCAACCTGCTGGCTATCGCCGCCAGCGACCTGCCGGAACTGGACAAGGGCAAGGGCAACAAGATCATCGACATCCCCAAGGCCAAGCTCGCCACCGAGCGCGTGGTCGCGGTGGTGTCGGTGGCGCCGGGCAACACGCTGCTGGTGCGCAGCGGCCAGCGCACGATGAACCTGTCCTTCAAGGACCTGGACACCTACCTGGGGACCCGCGCCACCCGCGGCCATCTGCTGCCGCGTGGCTGGCAGAAGGTGGAAGGCCTGGCGGTGGAATAACGGTCCCGCGTCGACGTGGATCGGAACGGCCGGGGAAACCCGGCCGTTTTTTTTGCGCCCACAGAAAAGGCCGGGGTTCCCCGGCCTCTCTGTTCGAATCCACGTCGGCTGGCTGGCACACGCTGGCGGGCGGACGGGGGTTCAGCAGCTGGCTGGCGAAGGCTGGCTGGCGTGCGGAACCCGATGCCGCACTCAATGCGCGGCGGTACCTTTCGCATCCATCTTGCTGGTCTGGTACAGCGCCAGGCCGATCCGCTTGATCAGGCCCAGCTGCTGCTCCAGCCACCAGGCGTGGTCTTCTTCGGTGTCCTTCAACTGCACCAGCAGCATGTCGCGGCTGACGTAGTCCTGGTGCTGTTCGCACAGCTTCATGCCGGCGGCCAGGTTGTTGCGGACGCTGTACTCGGTGTCCAGGTCCTTCTGCAGCATCTCTTCCACGGTCACGCCGGGCTCGAACACATGCGGGCGCATGTCCGGGTCGCCGCCGAGGAAGAGGATGCGGCGCAGCAGCGCATCGGCGTGCTGGGTCTCTTCTTCCATTTCGTGGTTGAGGCGCTCATAGAGCGCGAACAGGCCCTGGTCTTCGTAGCGGCGCGAATGGATGAAGTACTGGTCGCGCGCGGCCAACTCGCCGCGCAGCAATTCCTTCAAGCAGGCGATGACGTCCGGGTTGCCTTTCATGGGGGTGCTCCTGATGAATCAATGCGCGCATGGTGCCCTATCTGGAATTCCGGTGATCTAATCGGAATCAGTTGCAGTTGCGCTTCCACCGCTCCATCGCATTCAGCAACGGCCCGGTCATGGCCGTGGTCACCAGCGCCATGATCACCAGTACGGCAAACAGGCGGTCCCCCAGGAAGCCCAGCTCGTAGCCCAGGTTGAGCACGATCAGCTCCATCAGGCCGCGGGTGTTCATCAGGGCACCCAGCTTCCACGCGTCGTGGTTGCCCATGCCGGCACTGCGCGCGGCGCTCCAGGTGCCGATCAGTTTCCCGAGGGTGGCCACCACGATCACGATCAGGCACAGCACCAGGTCGCTGGCCTGCAGGGCATCGGCGCGCATGCGCAGGCCGGTCATGGCGAAGAACAAGGGCAGCAGCAGGGTGACCGCGAACGGCTCGACACGCTCGGCCACGGTATGCCGCAGGGTGGCGTTGCCGGACACCGCCACGCCGGCCGCGAACGCGCCGAACAGCGCGTGGATGCCCAGCATCTCGGTGACCAGGGCGCAGCCCAGCGCCATCAGCAGCATGATCAGCAGCCAGCGTCCTTCCTGGCCCGGTGCGATCACCAGGCGCGAGAACCACGGGCGCACCACGCCCAGCATCAGCGCGACGAAAGCGACCACGCAGACCAGGTTGATCGTCGCGGGCACCCAGCCCTGCGATTGCGCAGCCGCCACGATCAGCGCCAGCAGGCACCATGCGGTGGCATCACCGAGCGCGGCGCAGGCGATGGCGGTCTGGCCCAGCGGCGTGCCGGTCATGCCACGGTCGGCCAGGATGCGCAGCAGCACCGGGAAGGCGGTGATGCTCAATGAGATACCGACGAACAACGCAAAGCCGGTGAAGCCCACGCCCGGCGGTGCGTGCGCGCCGTACAGCCAGATCGCCAGCAGCACACCCAGCACGAACGGCACCGCGATGCCGGCATGGCTGACCACGATGGCGAAACGACGCCGCCCCCGAAGCCCGCCCAGATCCAGCTCCGCACCGGCCACCAGCAGGAACATCAGCACGCCGAGCTGGCTGAGCAGGCCGAGCGAACCGAGCGATGCCGGCGGGAACAGCATGCCGTGCACCTGCGGCAACACGGCGCCCAGCACCAGCGGCCCCATCATCAGGCCCGCCGCCATCTCACCGATCACACCCGGCTGGCCGAGGCGACGGAACACCCAGCCCGCGCCCTTGGCGACCATCAGCAACACCAGCAACTGCAGCAGGAACAGACCGAGCGGCGCATGCAGATGCGCGGCCCAGTCGGCGCCCAGCGAGGACTCGGCACGGGCCACCTGTGCGGTCACGGCCGGGCCGGCAAACCGCGCCAGGCCCAGGCCGATCAACAGCGGCAGTGCCACCCAACCCAGGTAGCGCCATGCCAGCCCGCTGCGGCGCATGCCGGTGGTGTCAGAGTCCATGACCGATCCCCATCGATTGAAGGGGCGATTCTACGGGCTGCACGCACTGCCACACCACCGCGGACGACGCGGCGGTGTGGCCCATCGGTCAGGCCAGTGCCTGCTCGTGCACGCCGGCGATGGCGCGCCCGGAGGGATCCGCCATGGCCGCAAAGCTGGCATCCCACGCGATGGCGGCCGGCGAGGAACATGCGATGGACTTGCCACCCGGCACGGTTTCCGCCGCGGCCTGGGTCGGGAAGTACTGCTCGAACACGTGGCGGTAGAAGTAGGCTTCCTTGGTCTGCGGCGGGTTGTGCACGAAGCGCTTGTCCGCGGCCGCCATCACGCGGTCGCTGACCTGGGCCTCGGCATGCGCCTTGAGCCCGTCGATCCAGCCGTAGCCGACGCCGTCACTGAACTGTTCCTTCTGGCGCCACAGGATCGCGTCCGGCAGGTAGCCTTCGAAGGCCTCGCGCAGCACCGCCTTCTCGATCCGGCGTGCACCGGCGGGGCCCTGCCCGACCATCTTGTGCTTGGCATCGATGCGCATGGCGACGTCGAGGAACTCGCGGTCCAGGAACGGCACGCGCGGCTCCACGCCCCACGCCATCATCGACTTGTTGGCGCGCAGGCAATCGTAGTTGTTGAGCGCGTCCAGCTTGCGCACCAGCTCTTCATGGAACTCCCGTGCGTTCGGCGCCTTGTGGAAGTACAGATAGCCACCGAAGATCTCGTCGCTGCCTTCGCCGGACAGCACCATTTTCACGCCCATCGCCTTGATCCGGCGCGCCAGCAGGAACATCGGCGTAGACGCGCGGATGGTGGTGACGTCATAGGTCTCCACGTGGCGGATCACTTCCGGCAGCGCATCCAGCCCCTCTTCGAAGGTGTACTCGAAGCCGTGGTGCACGGTGCCCAGTGCTTCGGCGGCGATGGCGGCGGCCGCCAGATCGGGCGAACCCTTCAGACCGATCGCGAAGGAGTGCAGGCGCGGCCACCAGGCTTCCGTCTGATCGCCATCTTCGACACGGTGGCGGGCATAACGCGCGGCGACCGCAGCGACCAGCGACGAATCCAGACCACCGGAGAGCAGCACGCCATAGGGCACGTCGGTCATCAACTGGCGGTGCACCGCGCGCTCGAACGCCTCGCGCAGCTCGACGCGGTCGGCCTCGACGCCTTCCACCGCGTCGTAATCGCGCCAGGGGCGTTCGTAATAGCGGGTCAACGTATCGGTGGCACTGTCGTACCAATGGCCCGGCGGGAACTGCGCGGCGTCGGCGCAGATGTCCACCAGCGACTTCAGTTCGGACGCCACCACCAGGCGGCCGTCCTTGTCGTGGCCCCAGTACAGCGGCACCACGCCGATCGGATCACGCGCGATCAGCACGCGCTGCTGGGCGCGGTCCCACAGCGCGAAGGCGAAGATGCCGTTGAGGCGGTTCAGGAAGGACGCCGGGCTGTCCTCGCGGTACAGGGCGTTGATCACCTCGCAGTCCGAGCCGGTCTGGAAAGCGTACGGCTGGGCCAGTTCGGCCTTCAGTTCGCGGTGGTTGTAGATTTCGCCGTTGACCGCCAGCGCCAGGCCGCCGTCCTCGGACAGCAGCGGCTGCGAGCCACCGGCCGGATCGACGATGGCGAGTCGCTCGTGGACCAGGATGGCGCCGTCATCGACATACACCCCGCTCCAGTCCGGGCCACGATGGCGCTGGCGCTGCGAGAGGTCCAGCGCATGGCGGCGCAGTGCGGGGAGGTCGTCGCCGGCCTGGAGGCCGAAAATACCGAAGATCGAACACATGGGAACAGCTCCTGATAATGGGGGAATACACGTGTTGCAGGCATTCGACCGGCCACCCGGGCCCGGAAGGGGTAAACCCGGGCCACAAAAAAACCCGCATCGGTCGATGCGGGTTTTCTGGGGTCCGGGCGTGTTGCTTGTACTAGCCCTGGTCGCAGTCCCGCATCGGCCGCGCACGATTATTCGCGCGCAGATTGGTGCGGTTGGTATTGTTGACAGCGGTGGCCGGGAACGAGGACATGGACCGACCGTAACCGGGTTTCGACGGCGGTGCAACTGTTGCGATGGCAACCAAACCGACCGTCGCGGACAACCCGGCGCTCCGGGGCCGGGCGATAATCACCGCCCTTACGCATCACCTGGCTGGCATGACCCTTCGCATCGGACGCATCGCTTCACGCCTGGGCGGCATCGCCCTCACCTTCGCCCTGGTCGCCTGCAGCAGCACCCCGTCACGGACGCCCGCAAGCATCGTGCAGTCGGTCGAGGCCAAGGCCGCCGACGGCAGCTTCGACAGTGCCTGGGACGCGGCGAAAACCTACGAAACCTTCAACGATCCGCGCGCGGTGACGTGGTATGAGCGTGCCGCCGCCGTCACCCCGTGGAGCTTCCACAACCCCCAGGCCGAAGAGGCGCTGGGCCGGATCTGGACCCACGGTGAGCTGGTGCACGGCACCGGCCCGAACATCGTCCAGGGCACGGCGCTGCGTGCCTCGCCGCGGAAGGCCGAGCGCTGGTACCGCACCGCGGCCGAGCACGGCAACCCGATGGCCATGCTGATGCTGGCCAAGTTCCATCGCGAACGCGGTGACGCAGCGAGCGCGCTGCGCTGGGACCTGCGCGCGACCATCTACCACCACATGCAGTCCGAATCCTCGCGGCTGCCGCAGGCGATCGCGCCACAGCCGGATGGCACCCTGCATCCGCTGGTCGTCGACATCCAGCGGCGTGCGCAGCGTGGCGATGCCGACGCCCAGGTGGATCTCGGCGCGATGTACGAACTCGGCATGGGCCTGCCGTGCGATGGCCTCGAAGCGCTGCGCTGGTACCGGCGGGCGGCGGACCAGGGCAATGTGTATGGCCAGTACTTCAGCGGCCTGCTGCTGGGGCGTGGGCGCGCGGGCGTGACCAAGGATCTGGACGCCGCCGCCGGATGGTTTGCGAAGGCCTATGCGCAGAAGTTCTATCTCGCCGGGGAGACCTACTGGCGCAAGACCATCGAGCCGCCGTTCTGGACCTTCGGGTAGTGCCGGCTTGCGTGAGGGTAGTGGCGGCCGGGGGGCGGGGGGGCGGGGTGGGGGGGGGCGGGGGGGGGCGGGCCCGGGGCGGG